>CAYOUP010000060.1:0-11861 GCA_964407125.1 uncultured Hyphomicrobiaceae bacterium
CGCTACGATCTTTGCTGGAGAAACATCAGACAGAGACCGCCAAGCGATCCGCTTCCGCGTAACTAGCCGGACGCTGAGATCCTGTTCAGCGCTCGACGAAGGCTTTTTCGATGACGTAGCTGCCCGGTTTCCCGCTGGAGCCTTCAACGAAGCCGTTTTCTTCCACTATCGTCTTCATGTCTTCCAGCATTTGTGGGCTGCCGCAGAGCATGACCCTGTCATGCTCTGGACCGAAACGCGGAAGGCCGATGTCGGAGAACAGCTGTCCGGATGTCACCAGATCGGTCACGCGGCCCCGATGCTGGAATGCCTCCCGGGTGACAGTTGGGTAATAGATCAGCTTCTCGCGGATCGACTCGCCGATAAATTCATCTTCCGGCAGGCTCTTCATGATGTAGTCGCCATATGCCAGTTCCGCCACGATACGGCATCCGTGCACAAGAACGGTTTTTTCGAATTTTTCGTAAGTTTCAGGATCGCGGATAATGCTCATGAAAGGTGCAAGCCCGGTGCCGGTTGCGATCAGATAGAGTGTGCGTCCAGGAAGCAGATTGTCATGAATGAGCGTGCCGGTCGGTTTCTTGCCGACAATGATATGGTCGCCTTCCGTGATGTGCTGAAGGCGTGAGGTCAGAGGGCCGTCGGGAACCTTGATGCTGAAAAATTCCAGCTCATCGTCATAGTTCGTGCTGACCATCGAATAGGCTCGCAGAAGCGGTTTGCCCTCGATTTCCAGCCCTATCATCGTGAACTGGCCATTGATAAAACGGAAGGACGGACTGCGCGTTGCCTTGAAGCTGAATAATGTGTCCGTCCAATGCCGAACCGAAAGAACGGTTTCTTCGGTGAAGTTGCTCATAATCGATCCGTGATTTTCAAGAATTCTTCGATTGGATGGTATATAGAACGGATTGACAGTTTTATCAAACGCCGACTTTCATCCATCCAAGGCGCCTTCCGTAGCGGATTTACAACTGATATTGGAAAAGAAGCCAATAAAGGCAAGCTTCATATAATATCCGGCGGTAAAAAAAGCGCGTCTTATAGACGCGCTTGAATCATTCGATGGCCCTGATCAGTATTGGCGTGTCACCCGACTGCCCGCAGCTCACAGGCGCATATTTTTGAGTCTGACAGCGAAGTCTAACTGTCCCGCATTACCCTCATGGGACTTTCGGGGTCCATGCCGGCGGCAAGAGCCATGCGCACGAGGCGGGGCAGGCTTCCAGCGCCAGTCTTTTCCATAACCCTTGCCCGGTGAATTTCTACCGTGCGCGGGCTAAGCCCAAGTTCACGGGCAATGATCTTGTTCGGGCGGCCGATCAGGAGATGGCGAAGCACATCGCGCTCGCGAGGCGTCAGCACGCCGAATCTTGCCTGAGCCTGAGCGAGTTTCTCACGCTCGCCAAGTTCATATTCGCGTTTGCTCAAAGCTTTTTCGACATAGTCGAGCAATATCTTCGGTTCGACCGGCTTTTCAAGAAAGTCGACCGCCCCCTGTTTCAAGGCAGTCACGGCCGAACGGAAATCCGGCTCACCGGTGATGATGATGACAGGCAAGGCGCGGTCGCGATGGGCGATCTTTTCCTGTGTCTCCACGCCGCTCAGTCCGGGCATTCTCATATCGACGATGACGCATCCTGTGTTCTCAGGCCGGAATGCTTCGAAAAAGCTTTTGGAGTCCTCATGCGTCCGTACTCTGAAACCGGCGCTGCTGATCAGGCTTTCCAACGAATCGCGTACAGCAAATTGATCGTCCACGATATGAACTAGAAGCGATTTATTCATTACAAACTCTCTTATTTACGCTTATCGGAACAATGAAACTGAACTCGGCACCGCCCTCGTCCAGGTTACGTGCTTCAAGACGCCCGCCATGCGCCAGAGCGATACGGCGGGATACCGCAAGGCCCACACCAAGGCCTTCGGGTTTCGTTGTCAGAAAGGGGTTGAAGATGCTGTCATGCACGTGCTGGGCGATACCAGGCCCGGTATCGGCAACCGAGACTTCGGCAGCATTATCTTCATTCACTTTCAGCTCAATCGTTATGATCCGGCGCCCGGCCGAGACGCGCAATTCGTCTATCGCGTTCCGGATGAGGTTCGCCAGAAGGATCTGAACCTGCACTGCGTCCATTTTCACGATGACCGGTGCGTTTGGAATGTTCTTCCGTATCATGAGGCCGTCAATGGTCACGCCGAGCGTTGCAAGTTCGATAGCGTCCTCGACCGCCTGCCGGAGATCGGCGTCGCGATGCGTAACATCGCGATTTTGCAGCAGCATGCGGAGGCGCTGAACGATCTGCCACGCGCGCTGTGCCTGAGCACCTGCTTTTGACATCAGCTCCAGACTGTGTTTCGGGCGTTCGTCCGCAGTGTTCGTGAAGCAATTGCGGGCAGCCGCGATGTAGCTGGAAATCGCCGTCAAGGGCTGGCTCAGTTCATGTGCGATCGTTGCTGTAAGTTCGCCGAGAATAGCGAGGCGGGACAGAAGCGCCGTTTCACGTTCAGCCTCTTCAATGCGGTTTTGCAGAGTCACGATCTCGGTGGCATCCGTGATCCGGTATGCGCAAACAGGCAAACCCTCGAACACGAAATCAAAACGGGAAACTTCAGCAGCAACGATTTCACCGGCTTTTTTACGAATGACCGGTGATGGACCGCTCGTCAGCATATGCCAGCATCCAGGATCGAACCCCTTGCTGCCAGTATTCAGCGGGCACGGAGCAATCTCACCGGTGAAAACGGTCGATATATTCTGCCCCGCGAGATCGGTGCTTTTATAGTCGAGCAATTGCTCTGCATGGGAATTAAGAGACCGTATTTCACCTGCAAGCGATGCAACCAGAACGGGCTCCGGCATGCCAAGCAAGATGCTATCCATAGAATTATTGAGCACCGGAGCATTCAGTAACACGGTCTCGCAATGGCTGAATCCCGAACCGTTTCGAGGGTGTTGATACTTAACATGCTCAATACTTTGTTTATGCTGGCGGTAGGTTTCCATATATATTGATTGTTCGCCCGACTTATGAATGATTGACATAATAAATCTCTTGAAATTAAGCTCGTTAGTATCTTGAAAAAGGGCAATTTAAACGAGCCGGGCTTCAAATTCACATTACACTATATCTCTATAGAATCCTAGAATGACACAGATCAACCCTTGAATCCGTTCAAGCATACAATTCTTGGATACATCGCATTTTTACGTATGTTGAATTTGAAATAAATAGTGACATAGCACTAGGCAGATGAATTTTTCTTCTATTTAAATTATATTGTATATGGAATAATGAATTACATATATGCGCCACTTTCTGGAAGCTGCGCTGACCATTTTCCTCGTATCGCTGCGCTGTCTTGGCTATTGCGGAATTTCGCAGGAGCGGCTTACTAATCCTCGATGACCCTTTCCCTGAAAGCGCGCGAGTCTCTCGCGGGCCACCTGCGCCATGTGATCGAGGGCGATGTCCTCTCCGACGATTTCAGCCGGGCCCGCTACGCCACGGATGCTTCGCCATTTCAGACCTTCCCGGCACTGATTGTGCTTCCGAAAACACAGGAAGATCTGCTGGCGACGATTCATCTGGCCTGGGACAAAGGCGTCAGTGTTATTGCGCGCGGTGGCGGAACCGGACGGTCGGGACAGGCCGTCGGCGAAGGACTGATTCTGGACCTTTCCAAATATCTGACGCGAATGCTCTATTACGACGCCTCCGCACAGACTTGCATCGTCGAGCCGGGGCTGACACCGGGCGTGCTCAATGCACTTCTCGAACCGGAGCAGGTATGGTTTCCTGTCGAAATCGGATCGGCGGGACAGGCAACGCTTGGCGGGATGGCTGCGACGGATGCGATCGGACGGCGCGCGCTCCATTATGGACGCATGCGGGACAATATCTCCGCCTGTGATGTCGTGCTGGCGCATGGCGGCGAGATCAGTTTCCATGATGTACCGCCGGATTTTTCAGGCGACGGACGAGAAAGCGAGGAAGCTGCTCTTATACTCGATTTGCTGGAAGCGGCGGAAAGCCGGGAGGCGGCGATCAGCGCGCTTTCGTCAGTGGCCGGAAGCCAGCATGGCTATAATCTGCGCGCCCTGCTGCCGGGCGAGGGGCCCCAGAATGCGGCGGCGTTCCTTGCCGGTTCGGAAGGCACACTCGCCATAACCAAACGGCTGGAGCTGAAGCTGGCGCGGCGCCCGACCAACCGCGCAATCGGCGTCTGTCATTTCCCCGGCCTGGCGCCGGCGCTCAAGGCCGTGCCGAGGATCCTGGCGCTTGAGCCGATTTCCATCGAGCTATCCGGAAAGCGGATTCTTGATGCGGGCTTTACCGGCCGCGTGCTTCCTGAGGCGGTTGCCCGCTTCTTCCGGAAGGAAAGCGAGTCGCTTCTGCTCGTCGAGTTCATGGAACGCAACCGGGTGGCGCTCGCCCGCAAGCTGAAGGAGCTGACTGAGCTGATGGCAGAACTCGGCTATCAGCGCGGGGTTAGCGAAGTTCTTGGAGTTGCCGCGCAGGATGCTGTTCACAGGGCGCACGATAACGGGATCGGAGCGCTTTATGTGCGTACGGATCTGTCTGCCGCGCTCGCGCCGATCAGCGAGGTTTCGTTGCCGTTTGAACAACTCGCATCAGCCGCGGAAGACATCGCTGCGTTGTTCGCCCGTCACGGTCTCGACGTCATATGGCACGGCCATGTCGGCGCGGGCATGCTGAATGTCCGCCCTTGGCTCAAGGCGGGCGCAGGAGGAAGCGATCTTGAAGCCATCGCGAGAGAAGCGCATGCCATCTTTGCCGAATTCGCAGGCAGGCTGAGCGCGGTGGAAGGTCATGGCATTGCACGCTCCTACGAGATGGAGATGCTGCGGCCCGCCGAGCTCACGCGGCTCCTCGAAGACATCAAGCAGCGCTTCGATCCACAGAACCGGCTCAATCCCGGCAAGATCGTCATGCCGGCCAAACCGGCTCAGGAACTGATGCGCAAAGTTCCCGATCCTGAAATGACGGCCGCGCTTTCCGCTCTGAGCTGTAACGGAACGGCGGTTTGCCGCCGCCTCGATAATGAGGTGATGTGTCCCTCATACCGTCTGACGCGGAATGAGAGAGACAGTCCGCGGGGCCGCGCCAATACGATCAGACTGGCTCTGGGCGGGGAGCTTGGGCCAGATGCTCATGCGTCGGATCATATGGTGCAGACCATGTCGCTTTGCGTTGGCTGCAAGGCCTGCCGCACCGAATGTCCGCGCGGCGTGGATATCGCCCAGGCGAAGATCATCACGCAGAGCGAGCGTATGCGCAAAAACGGCGTGCCGCAGTTCGAGCGCTCCATTGCAGAGCTGCCGAAAAACGCGATGCGCTACAGGCGCTGGCGCCATATTCTCAATCTGCGCGATGTCATTCCCTGGGCGGCCAGCTTCTCGGAGCGATTGACAGGGATCGCCGCCGACCGCCCCTGGCCTCATCTTTCATCAGACCCTTTTCGTGTATACAAGCCATCCATAGAAGGTGAAGGCAGGGAAATTGTTCTTTTCCCTGATACATTCAATAATTATTTCGATGGCGTTACGCTAAAATCAGCAGAAACCATATTATCTGCTTCCGGTTTCCGTACATCAATACTTGTTCCACCTCCCGGAGAACGCCCATATTGTTGTGGACGTACCCATCTGGAGGCAGGTCTACTGGACGAGGCGCGCAGTGAAGCAAGCAGACTGATCGAGGCAATGCGACCTTTTACTGAGCGTGGCATACCTCTCGTTGGTGTAGAACCGGCCTGCATTCTTACTATTCGGGACGAAATAAAGAGCATGCTTGCGCTCGATGGGGCAGCGGATCTGTCGCATAACGCAATGCTGTTTGAGGAAGCAATGTCTTTACCGGGGGCCGCCGACGCGATCAGGCCAAGGCTGCGTGAAATCGAAGCTGAAACTTTCATTGCGCCGCATTGCCATCAGCAAGCCTTCCGTACGGCTCGTAAGGCACAGGCCGTGGCCGCCTATGTGCCCGGTCTTGAGTTTGCTGACGTATCGCCCACCTGTTGCGGGATGGGGACATCCTTCGGCTATCACCCTGAGACGGTGGACGTTTCATTGAAAATGGGGGAAATGTCGCTCTTTCCACAAATCCGGAAAACGTCGCGTGACACGCTGCTGATTGCGGATGGATATGGTTGCCGCAAGCAAATCAAGGATGGGACGGGCCGGACGGCAAGACACACCGCCGTTCTCCTGAAACTTGCTCTGGACGCGAAGGAGCGTTTTGGCGCAGCATCTGAGGGAACGCGGAAGGAAAACAAACGTCTTAATAAGAGACTCGCTCGCCTCAAGAAGAGCTATTTCAAACACTGAAAGACGGCAATGGACACCATCTCGCAATATTCGCTTCACGACGAACTGCTGCAAAGGTTGCGCCGTATGATCATTGACGGCCAATTCGAACCTGGCGACAAGATTCCCGAGAAGCAATTATGCGAGCAATTCGACGTATCGCGCACGCCTTTGCGTGAAGCCCTCAAGGTGCTGGCGGCGGAAGGGCTGGTGGAGCTGACGCCCAATCGCGGCGCGATGGTCGCGGTACTGACATATGAGGAATTTCAGGATTGCCGTCCTATTGCATATGCATTTATGGCTCAGTGTGCTGATCTTGCAAGCCAGCATGCGGGCGATGAGCATGTCAAACTCGTCCGGGCCGCACAGACCGATCTGGAAGCAGCCAGAGCCTCACACAATATTGCCGGGATGGTTAGTGCTTCGAGGCAAATCCGGGAGACGCTTTCAAATGCGGTGCAAAACCCGCTGTTCAAAAGGATATTCGAAGCGCTGTTCTTCCGCATGTCGTGGGACGCGCTTGTCTCCCGGCTTGCGCGCCTCGATCCCGGCATTCTTGTGGCCGATTGCGGAAATATCGCAAATGCGCTGGCGGCGCGTGACAAGGCAGGCCTGTCGGCAGCGCTTCATGCGCATCTTTCCCATGTCTTCGAGGTCTGTCCAAACGGCCGATTGCCTTGCGAAATAACCGGGCGTGAGTAACAGGATTGACCATCAATAGCTTGCCAGCAGAAATGCCGTCAAACCGGAGGTCCTGACATGCTGCTCCAGTTTACCGCTGGCTCCATCATCATCATAACGACGATTGTATTGCAGGTTGCCTTCGCCGCCGCGGCCGAATGGGGGCTCAAGCAGGAGCATATCTGGCCGGGCGAAGGAGCAGGCATGACCCGCTTTATGATCATCCTTGCCGGGATCACACTTTGGCTCCTGATTGCAATCTCCATAAGCGTCTGGCTATGGGCGTTCTGCCTTCTATGGCTGGGGGCGTTCGGCGAACTCGAACCGGCGATGTATTTTTCGCTGGTTTCATTCACGACGCTCGGCTTTGGCGACATCATACTGAGAGAGGAATGGCGGATCATGTCCGGATTGATGGCTGCGAATGGCCTTCTCGTCTTCGGCCTGACGACAGCCGTTCTGGTCGATTTCCTGACCCGCTTCAAACGCCGCTGAGCCCTTTCCGAGGTAACTGGCTGACCAATTTCAATGGAAAGCCGTGCCGCCCTTCGCCTTTCGCAACAGCAAAGGCGCTCCGACACCGGGTCAGGGCGACTCGATTTGAGCTTAATGCGCGCGGATGAAGTGCCCACTGCGCAGATCCTGCATGGCCTGACGGATTTCTTCCTGCGTGTTCATGACGATGGGGCCATGCCAGGCGACCGGTTCCTTGATCGGCGCGCCCGAGACGAGCAGGAAGCGGATACCTTCGTCCCCGGCCTCGACCTTCACCTCGTCGCCCGAGCCGAAACGCACCAGCGTCCGGTTGCCGGAATTGTCGCGCATGAGCACTTCCTCGCCCATGACTTCCTTTTCCGTCAGGATGCCGAACGGTTTCGATGCATCGGCGAAGCGGCCCGAGCCTTCGAAGATATAGGCGAAGGCCGAACGGTATGTGTCAATCTTGAAGCGCTTGGTCTGGCGTGGCGGCACATGGACGTCGAGATATTGCGGATCGGTGGCGATGCCGTCGACCGGCCCTTTCTTGCCCCAGAACTCACCCGTGACGACGCGAACCGTTACGCCATCATCGTCGGTCTCTTCGGGAATATCGGACCCGCTGATGTCCTGGTAGCGCGGCGCTGTCATCTTCTCCGAAGACGGCAGGTTCGCCCAGAGCTGGAAGCCATGCATGCGTCCGGCCTTGTCACCTTCCGGCATTTCCTGATGCAGAATGCCCGAGCCCGCTGTCATCCACTGGACCGAGCCCGGCCCCAGCGTGCCTTTATTGCCGAGACTGTCCTGATGGGTGACATTGCCGGCCAGCACATAGGTGATGGTCTCGATCCCGCGATGCGGATGCCAGGGAAAGCCGGCCAGATAAGCGCGCGGATCGTCATTGCGGAAATCGTCGAGCAGCAGAAACGGATCGGACTCCGTCGTGTCGCCAAAGCCGAAAACACGTTGCAGCTCAACGCCAGCACCTTCCAGTGTCGGCACGGCCTTGCTGAGCGATTTTACGGGGCGGATGGACATGTTTGTCTCCATTGCGCGTTAGCCGCCAATAAGCGCCACGCGTGAAATTTCGTATGCAGAACAGCATATGGCATAGCCGAAGGGAAAAACAAGATGCGATTGCATTCAGTTCCGATCACGTCTTTGCTGTATACCCGACAGGCAGAATGACGAGGATGCGCGCCCCACCTTGCGGAATCGCGACAGATGGCGGCTCAAAGCCGCGCCACCATCGGTTTCAGTCACCTGGAACCCCACCCTGATCAGGCAATCCTGCAGCAGGTCACGAATTTCCGGGTCGTCCTCCACAAGGACGATATGCGGCCGAGCTTTCATGGCTCGAAAATTATCCGATGCTCCGAGCGTCACAAAGTATCTTATTTACCGATGGCGCCGCAGGCAGACCTTCGCTTTAGATTAAAACGCCGGGTTGTTACTGGCGGATTCAAGGTGAGCAGAAGGTGTACATCGGAAAGTGCATTCCCGTTAACCAAGCGCCTTCAGCCATTTCGACACTTCACGGGCATCGACGACTGCCTCGCGAACCAGCCCGTCAAAATGCTCGATAAGAAGACGCACGCGCTCTTTGGAGCGAAACGCCAGATAGAAGTGGCCGACATAGACGGCGCCAAGTAGCGGGCCGAACACCGTAATCGGTGCACTGAAAATACGGCGTGCGTCAAAGAGGAAAATCCGCATGGAGGGGTAAAAAGTCTGCGCCGCTTCTATGAAGACGTCCAATTGTTCGCGCCGCACTTTCGCTGACAGGCCGTCATAATATCCCTGACCCGTGGCAAACGCTTTCAGCTCTCCGACCGGTAAAGCAATCTCATAGTCGGATAGATTTTCGCGCAGCCAATTATGGCGGTCACGCATGGCTGTGATTGCCTGCTGGGGCGATTTACCGAGAAAGCGCCGATACTCCCATTTGAGCAGGTCTTCGGTTTTCAGGACATCGGGGAGCGTGGCGGGAACGTGGCGGATTTTGTAACCGGCTGCCTCGCGATGCCATTCCATAAGCTGATCGTCTGCCGAACTCCGGGCGGCTCGCGGCATGCTGATGGCCGTTGCGATGACATCGCCAGCCTGCTCCCGGCGGTCGGTCAGCCCGAGCAGCCAGTCCGTACTGACGGACAGCGCCTGGGCGCATTCAGCGGTCAGCTGCGCATTCGGCAGGCGGGGCTCACCGCTGCCAAGCAGTTGAGCTATCGTAGACCGATCGACGCCGGTCAGCCGCGCAAGCGCACTACGGTTCATGCCCGCAAGGCGCATCTGCTCTTCCAGCCTGCTGCGAAAAATCGCCGAACGCTCTCTTTTGTCGACTTCTGTCATGCTTGTTTAATAAATTCAACATTGTTTTCTAAATCAAGAGAATTCGCAGAATTTTCACAGGTCGCTATATCGCATATCCTGCTGGCTTCAAAGGGGAGTGCGCGGAATAAATGAGGGAATCGACAGTTCGGACGATCGCGAAGGCTGTAAGTTGGCAGGCCCTCGGACTGGTAGTGATGACGGCAATCGCATTCGTGATCACAGGCTCTGCTGCAGAGGGAGGACTGGTAGCGATCGCCGGTGCGGCGGTCGGCATGGTCTCGTATGTTTTGCACGAAAGGCTCTGGGCGAAGGTTTCGTGGGGAAAAGGCGGCGATCAATCATCGCCGCGCAACTGAAATCACGGCAATGCCAACCGGTTCCCGCTTGTGGGAGACACGCTGTAGCCGCTTGATGACGGGGCAGTTTCTCTGTTGGCTCGTTAAATCGCTGCCTGCGAATGTCGGCTATCGTCCTTGGCGCGCTTTCCAGGCTTTGACAAATGTGAGAGCGGATTCGATATGGCTGCCCGCATCTCCTGCCGTCAGGACCGACGCAATCTTGCCGTCGGGTGTAATCACATAGGATGTCCGGCTGGCAAACATGGTGATACCCAGGTTCAAGGCCATGGCGTCGTAAGCCTTCACAATAGTCCCGTCGGGATCGGCAGCAACCGGGAATTTGTCGCGACATTCCGTTCGCGAGAACTCACGCTGCGTCTCGATTGTATCGGTCGAGACGCCGATGACCGAGGAGCCAAGTGTTTCGAACTCCGGCATGGCCTCCGCAAAGAGGTGAGCTTCTTCCGTGCACACCGATGTGAAGCTCTTCGGGTAGAAGTACACAACGACCGGGCCCTTCTTGAGGGCCTCAGATAGCGTGAAGGTCAGCTCCGTACCGCCCTGCGCCGCTTTCGTGGAGAATGCTGGCGCGCTCGCCCCGACCGTCAGCTCGGCCCATGCGAGGGATGGCAGCAGACCTGCAAGGAAACAGCTCAGAAGAAAGCGAGCGGTGAGTGTCATTGATTGCTCCAGATTGCGGGCCGTTACGCCAATAGTGCCTCGTATTCGCAGGACCTGTCGTGCGGACAGCGCAATCCGAGGCTCTACATCCACGTGTATCCCTCAAGAACCGGCATCCCGCAAACCGGTGGCAGACCAAACCCATCGATACAAGTATTTGCCATTATCAATATCTTTATTTTGTGACCGGAATTGGGGGACCGTCCGGCCATAACCGCCTTACAAGCCCAATCATCAGTCGAACCACTAGTACCGCCGGAAGCAAGTACGCCTTGTCCGCCTTCCACTCATATTCAGCCGCGCATCCTTGCCCTCGCCTACTTCACCACCTCGAAGCTGGCAATCACCTTTTCGATCTCCGGCATCATCTTCTCCTTGTCGGCGACCGGTACGCTGCCGAGGAGCATGAAATTTCCGAAGGGCTCGCCCGAAATCAGCACAAGGTGGATGGCGATCCTGTTCCCACTTGCGGCGTCGGTCGCTTCACCCGTGATCTGATAGCCCTTGAAGTCTCCGATCATGGCCTCTTTCTCGTCATCGATCCGTCTCTCCTTCATGCCGCCAAGTTCCATAAACGATTTTTTGGCCTGGGCCTTTGCGTCCACAGCATCGCCGTGAATGGATGACGACACCAGCAACATCGGCTCCTTGACCAGCTGGTTCTCGCCGGCACCCGGTTGGGCGCCTGATATGTTATAGGCAATTGTCATACCACCATGATCAAAAGCTTTCTTGAATGGTCCAAGATAGCCGAAGCGGAACACATCGTTGGGATCCGGCGGCTCGCGCACGGTGGCGGTCGCAAGGATCTTCTCGATGCCTTCACGACTATATGTGCCGGCATCGATCGCTTTCTGAGGCACATTGACGACGATGACTCCAGTAAGGTCGCTCTCGTTAAAGATCAGCACGAATTTGGTGACGTCACCGGCGGGTGTTTTCTGTTTGCCGACCAGATAGATGAAAGTGCCCTCACGGCCTTTCAGCTTCGCCTTTTCCGTGCCGCTGAAGCCCTCATTCGC
>CAYOUP010000061.1:0-4605 GCA_964407125.1 uncultured Hyphomicrobiaceae bacterium
TCAAATGTCATGTCAATTTGATCCATCAGCAAAAAACGACGTGGTTCGAAGCGTTGGATTCGAACCACTCGCCAGACAGATTGCCCAGATATAGTGGTACTATCCAAGTATGAATTTTTATTTCCACTTCAATGCGGAAATATGGCGGCGATGTATCAAGTCCGCTTGGTGGCGAAAGTGGACAATTCTTGACATAAGTATTTCTTTTTTAGGCTAATTTCTGACATATCACCTCGGCGCTTGCCTCGACAATTCATTGCGCTGCCTCGACATCGCAGTGCAGATCGCTGAAGGCCAATATCCTCATGAGATGACCTTACGACTTCGAAAACCGAAGCAGTGCCGCACCGAGCAGAGTGACGAAGGTCGAAAAAACCTTTGCCAGATCGAGCTTCTCGTTCAAGAACCACACACCGATCACCAGCGCGAAGACAATGCTTGTCTCCCGCAGGGCGGTAACAAGAGGAATCGGCGCCTGCGTAAATGCCCAGACGACAAGGGCATAGGCCAGGAAAGACGCGCCTCCGCCGAAAACGAATGTCCGCTTTGCCTTGGTAGGGAGCACACCGAGAGTGCCGGGCCTTGTGAGCGCCATATACGCCGCGAAGACGATTGCGTTGCCGATCGCGAGCCAGCCATAAAATCCGAGCGCCGTGCCTGCCAGCCGCGCGCCCGTTCCGTCAACCAGTGAATAGCCGGCAATGAAACAGCCGGTCAGAAAGGCCAATGTGCCTGCCTTGAGGTTTCGCAAGCCATCGTGCTGCCGAACGAAGCTGAGGCTCATGATGCCCAGACCGATCGTCAATATGGCCGCGATTTCCAGCGTGTTCAGGTCGACACCGAGAAAAACCGTCGAGACGCCAGCGACCAGCAATGGCGCGGTTCCCCGGGCAATGGGATAGACCTGCGTGAGGTCGCCAACGCGATACGAGGTCAGGAGAAACAACTGATACCCCACATGCAGCGCGATCCCGGCCAAGAGATATGGCCAACTTTCCGGAGCGGGGGATGGCACGAATGGCAAGATGACGACGGCTATCGGGGTGTGCCCCAGGACCACTGCGGTCATGCTCAGATGTTTGTCGGCGCCTCCCTTGGCAAGCGCGTTCCAAACGGCATGCAAAACTGCTGCCGTGATGACGGCCACAAATACAATCGTGCTCAACAAATGCCTCCCGGACAAAGACTCAGTTCAGAGAGTTTGCGCTTTATGGTTGTTTCTTGAAAGACCATTATAAGGCGCGACAATTCCACAAAAGCGAAACAGAGAGATTTGTTCAATGTTCTGCTTCGAGCCTATTCTCTAATTCCGGGTTTGGGGGCAAGCTGTCTATCATCCTTGCCGGACCACGGTTTTCTCCGCGGTGGAAACTGTGCTCGCCCCATCATGACCGCGATTTTTCGATAATTTCCTTATAGAGCGATTGCGTCGGATAGCAGTCTGGCTTGCGTTTCGTAGCCTTTTGATAACGCCCGAGCGCAACACGGGTCCCGGCGCCGAACAGGCCGTCAGGCGTGCCTTCCAGAAAGCCTTGTTCCTTGAGCGCGACCTGCATTCGGCAAAGACTCTCCACCGAAAACTGGAAATCATCGCGCGTGCTGCCCGGCCATGACTTGTAGAAGCGGCATTCACGGGAGCCCGTGTCGCAGCCGATCCTGTCGGCGAGATGGCCGACAAAGAGCGCATAGACGTCGGATGTATTGTAGCTGCGCAGGACGTCGAAATTCTCGGTGACAAGGAATGCCGGGCCGCGCGCGCCGGCCGGCATGACGAGATAGCCGGTATTGTCAGGATTGGGGAAAGGCGGTTCCTTGACGCCAAGGCGTGGCACGCGTTTCAGGCCGAATTCACGTTCCCAGCGGCTGATCGGCCAGCGATTGGTACGGTCTTCCATCGTGCAGTCGAAACGCTCATTTGGCTCGGGCAGGGCGACTTCATAGCCCCAGCTTCGCGCATTGCTGAGCCAGCCGCGATCCTTGAGCACATTCGCGGTGGTCGCGATCGAGTCGGGGATGGAGTTCCAGATGTCGCGCTTGCCGTCGCGGTCGCCGTCGACGGCGAAGCTGACAAATTCATCCGGCATGATCTGCGTAAGGCCGGTTGCGCCCGCATAGGAGCTGCGGAACTTCTCCGCAGAAATATGCCCCTCATCGACCATTTTCAGCGCGGCGATAAGCTGATCGCGGAACCAGGCACGGCGGCTTTCATATCCCGCATAGGCCTGCGAAGCGAGCGCGCGCAAGGCGTTGTGCCCTGTGTCCGCCTCTCCGTAGGCGGTTTCGCGTCCCCATAGTCCCATCAGCATGTAACGTGAAATTCTGAACGACTTCTCGATCTCCAGTATATGCTTGTAGGTCTGAGGGTTTTTCGTCTTCATCTTGTTCAGGATATTCCGTCCACGGAGCGCAAGCGTCCGCATATATTTGGGCGGGAAATAGTCCTCGGGACGCAGGAACTCCTTCTGCGTGACCTTGTTGCAGGTTGCGGGCAGGTCGGTTCGCTCACTCAGCTTACGTCCTGCGGATTTATGTTTTTCGCCCGGACAAAAGACGCCGGGCAGCTTGCAGTCCGGGGTGAGCTTGTCGAAGACGCGCCGGAATGTCGCAGACGAAATGCCCGCCGATCTGGCGTCCGGCCAGAGCTTCTCAACCCAGCCGTGAAAATCGCCTTGCGCAAATGCAGAATTTGCACCGAGAAAAAGCGTGAGTGCAAATATCGCAGATATTATCGCAGTTTCGCGGCGGAACATTTGCGGCAACTCCATCGTTAATATGCGGGTATGTTTGTGACTGGTGGAAGATATTTTGCAGACAGGTTGTTGTATACGTTGTTTTACCACATGTGCGCTTGCCATAAGCTGGAATGAAGCTCTTGAAATTCCGCTCTGGACGAGGATGTTTTCTTAGGGGATAAATAATTCCTCAGCCTTATAATTTCCGATCAGATATCAATTCTCCCGGTGAACTTCAATCATGTCCAAGTCGATCCGTAAAGCTGTCCTTCCCGTTGCTGGTCTGGGGACACGTTTCTTGCCTGCCACAAAGGCTATGCCCAAAGAAATGCTGACTGTTGTAGACCGGCCCGTCGTTCAGCACGTCGTTGACGAAGCCTGGGAAGGCGGCATCGAGCACATCGTATTCGTCACCGGCCGGAACAAGAGTGCCATAGAAGATCATTTCGACAAGTCTTTCGAGCTGGAACAGACGCTCCTTGAGCGGAACAAGCTGGATGCTCTCAAAGAGCTGAAAAAGTACCAACCCGAGCCGGGCAAGACAAGCTTCACCCGCCAACAGGAGCCGCTCGGCCTCGGCCACGCCGTCTGGTGCGCAAGGGAAATTGTCGGGCGTGAGCCGTTCGCACTCATGCTGCCGGATGAACTGGTACAGTCGGAAGGCGATCGCTGCATGGCGCAGATGGTCAAGGTCTTTGGGGAACTGTCCCTGTCCGGCGACAAGGTCAATCTGATCGGGGTCGAGGAAGTCGCGCCTGAGCTGGTTTCGCGCTTCGGGATCGTCGGTATTGAAGCAGGGGACGGCCCGCTCTGGCCGATTACCCATATGGTGGAAAAGCCATCCGTCGATCAGGCCCCCAGCAATCTCTCGATCATGGGGCGCTATATTCTTCAGCCCGAAATCTTCGATATCCTCGTGACGCAGCAGCGCGGTGCCGGGAATGAAATTCAGATCACCGATGCAATGGCGACATTGATGAAAAGCCAGCGTTTTTATGCCTATAGGTATTCAGGGCGAAGATTCGATTGCGGCTCGAAACTGGGCTTCCTTTTGGCCAATACCGCCTTTGCATTAGAGCATGAGGAGCTGGGATCGCGCTATGCGCAGGAGCTGCAAAAATTGCTCGACAATTAGCGCCGGTTCCTGAATATTCTCACCTTGCCGAGGGAGATATTCATGCTTCAGGACCGCACGCCCGAAACGCTTTCGACAAAAGGCGAAAAGAAGGGCGGCAAAACTGAGTCCGCAGCTCTTTCGGCCTTGCGGACGATCGATCTCGAAATTGAAGGCCTGAGCGCGGTCAAATCCGCATTGGCCGGTGAGCTTGGCGCGCATCTGTCCGAAGCGGTCAAACTCATTCAGGAGCACACCGGACGCGTCATCGTGACAGGGCTCGGCAAGAGTGGCCATATTGGCCAGAAGCTTGCTGCGACACTCGCCTCGACTGGAACGCCTGCCTTCTTCGTTCATCCGAGTGAAGCCAGTCATGGTGATCTCGGCATGATTACGCGTGATGATGCGATCATCGCCTTGTCGTGGTCGGGGGAAACAGTCGAGCTCGGCAATATGCTCAGCTATTCCCGCCGTTTCGCAGTACCCATGATCGCCATTACTTCGCGTGGTGATAGCGCTCTCGGCAAGGCGTCCGACATTGTGCTGGAGCTTCCCGTCACCAAGGAAGCCTGTCCGCATGGGCTGGCGCCAACGACCTCCACGGCCATGCAGCTTGCATTGGGCGACTGCCTCGCCGTTGCGTTGCTCGAAGCGCGTGGCTTTACGGCGGCGGATTTCAAGATTTTCCACCCCGGCGGCAAGCTCGGTGCGAATTTGCGCTATGCGTCCGATCTCATGCATGGCGGCGAGAAGATTCCG
>CAYOUP010000061.1:4705-11701 GCA_964407125.1 uncultured Hyphomicrobiaceae bacterium
CGGTGCGAATTTGCGCTATGCGTCCGATCTCATGCATGGCGGCGAGAAGATTCCGCTCGTCTGCCTTGGCCAGACCATGTCCGAGGCACTTGTTATCATGACCGAAAAAAGTTTCGGCTGCCTTGGTATTGTCGATGCGGATGGCCGGATGGTGGGGATAATCACCGACGGCGATTTGCGCCGCCATATGAGTGATCATCTGCTCGGCGCAAAGGTCGAAGAGGTGATGACGAAATCGCCCAAGACGATCCAGCCCACTACGCTGGTCAGCTCGGCGCTGCAATTGATGAATGCCTCCAGCATCACGGCGATTTTCGTGGTGGAAGACGGCAAGCCTGCCGGCATTCTTCACGTTCACGACCTGCTGCGCGCGGGCGTTGTCTGAGACGATCAAGCCTTCTCGACGATCAGCTCGGTGCCATCCGTGCCCGTGACTTTGACAATTTCGCCTTTTGGCAGGTCAGGTCCGCGAACGCTCCATTGCCCGTCACCAGCGAGAATACGACCTCTTCCGCCCTGTATCGGCGTCGCCAGCGCATAGGTTCGGCCAACGAGTTGTTGCGCACGCTGATTGAGCAGGGGCCTGTCGCTTTCGCTTCCGCGCGAGCCGCCCCACACCATACGGCCGATCACAAGCGCTCCTACGCTTGCCGCGCAAAAGACCAGGATCTGGTAAACCGTGTCGATCGGGATCAGGAAGACCAGCGTGCCGGTGACGATGGCGGCAAATGCGAACCAGATCATGAAAAAGCCGGGCGCCAGCACGTCCAGCGTGAACAGGATTACGGCGATGACCAGCCAGAGCCAGCCGGGTTCGGCACTCAGATAATTATAGATGGCGTTCATTGATGCCCCCGATCATGCCGTGCTTTTTACGAAGAAACGCTGGGCACCGATCCGCGCCCGCGCGGTCCTGAACGGCGCGGCTTGTCACCGCCGCCATCACCATCTGTCCCGTTGTTGAAGCCGCCAAAGGCTTCGCGCGTAATCTCGGCGATGCCGCCGATTGCGCCGATAACGCCCGCCGCATCGACCGGTAGCATCAGAACTTTCTGATTGGGCGCGGCGGCGAGTTCTTTCAGTGCACCGACATAATTGTTGGCGACGAAATAGTTGATCGCCTGTATGTCACCCGACGCAATGGCTTCGCTGACCATGCGCGTTGCCTCGGCTTCGGCCTGTGCGGAACGCTCGCGGGCCTCGGCATCGCGGAACGCGGCTTCCTTGCGGCCTTCCGCTGACAGCACCTGTGCCTGCTTGTCGCCTTCCGCTTTCAGGATGGCGGACTGGCGCGCGCCTTCGGCTTCGAGGATCGAGGCGCGTTTTTCGCGTTCGGCGATCATCTGCCGGGCCATTGCGTTGACGAGATTGTCCGGCGGGTCGATGTCCTTGATCTCGATACGCGTAACCTTCACGCCCCACGGATTGGTTGCTTCATCGACGATATGCAGCAATTGCGCATTGATCTCGTTCCGTTTCGACAGCGCTTCGTCGAGATCGAGCGAGCCCATCACGGTACGGATATTCGTCATTGTGAGATTCAGCATCGCCGATGTCAGGTCCGAGACCTCGTAAGCCGCTTGAGGCGCGTCGATAACCTGAAAGAAGGCGACGGCGTCAACCGTCACCATCGCATTGTCCTTGGTGATCACTTCCTGTGTCGGGATGTCGAGCACACGCTCGCGCATGTCGATCTTGTCGCCGATCGTCTCGATGAACGGCACGATGATGCCGAGACCGGGTTTCAGCGTGCGGACATAACGCCCCAGACGCTGCACAGTGTAATTGTACCCTTGCGGTACGATCTTCGCCGTCGAGATGACGGTAACGATGATCAGTACCAGCAATGTCAGGACAAAAATGGTAAAGCCGGTCATGCGTTTGCTCCCTGCCTGGCGGATGTTCTATCGCTTTATACGGCATCGTATATAAGCCAATATGAACGAATTACCGCTTTCTGGCAGTATATTCTCCGGGAAACGCAATTATTTCAGTGTTTTTGCTGCAGCAAATGCTTCGCACTCGGCTCAAGAGCGTACTCAGCGGAAAAGTGCGCTACGGTCTTCAAGGATTGATCGTAGTGGATCGAACATGACATTTGAGTCCCTGATAGGGCGTCGCCGGATGGTGATTAGGGCACTCAAATGCTATGAAAATTTGATCTATCAGCTAAGGACTCTAGTGGTTCGATCTATTAGATTCGAACCACTTGTCAGATCCAGCCCTGCAATTCACGGCTGACATGCGATGACAGGAACGCCATGCCTTCAGCACTATCGTTCAGGCAGGGCAGGGCGGCAAACACCTCGCCGCCATTTTCCTCGAAGATCTCGCGGCCTTCCTGTGCGATTTCCTCAAGCGTTTCGACGCAGTCGGCGGCAAAGCCAGGGGTGATGACGGCAAGGCGCTTCACGCCTTCCTGCGCAAGTCTTTCGATGGTCTTGTCGGTATAGGGTTGCAGCCATTCAGCCTTGCCGAAACGCGACTGGAAGGTCTGGATGAATTTTTTTTCGTCCCATCCCATTGCTTCGCGCATCAGCCGCGCCGTTTTCACACAGTGGCAGTGATAGGGATCGCCCTTCTGGAAATACTCCACCGGCAGGCCGTGAAAGGATGCGATGATGACCTCCGGCTCGAAGCCGAGCGTGTCGAGGCTGGCTTTCATCGACGTGACCATCGCGTCGATATAGCCGGGATCGTCATAATAAGGCGGGGCAACACGCAAGGCCGGCTGCCAACGCATTTCCTTCAGCGCATCGAACGCATTGTCGCAGACCGTCGCCGTAGTCGCAGCGGAATATTGCGGATAGAGCGGAACCAGCAGAATGCGCTCGCAGCCCTGTTGCTGAAGGGCGGTCAGGCGCGATTTGATTGAAGGCTTGCCATAACGCATCGCCCAGTCGACATGCACGCGCGGCTCGCTCTCGAATGCTTTGGCCAGAATGTCCGCCTGGCTGCGCGTGGTTGTTCGCAGCGGCGATTCGTCCAGCTCCTTGTTCCAGATCGACTTGTAGGCTTCGCCGGATGAGAAGGGGCGTTTCGTCAGGACCGGGCCATTCAGAATGAACCACCAGATTATGGGGTTCACCTCGATCACGCGCCGGTCGGACAGAAATTCCTTGAGATAGCGGCGCATCGGCCAGTAGCCGGTGCCGTCCGGCGTTCCAAGATTGACGAGCAGGACGCCGATCTGGCCGAAACTGACAGGCGGATGAGATGACGGGAGGGATGCATCCATTTGATGAGCGTAGCCAATGTTTTTCTTTTGCGCCGAATGCTCTCAGGTGTAAGAAGTTCATCGAATCCGTGCAAGGGGATGGGCGCTTTTGTCTTAGTCTGCCGGACAGAATAGTTGCCGTGGCGGCAAATATGCTGCTCATGGATTGTGACATTTCATAGCCGGAAGAAAAAATTCTTTTAATGAAAGGGCGCTAAAGGTTACATCTACGGCGGAATTAAGCCCACGGCACTATGGGGTGAGGGATGACTGCTGCGCCAGTCCTTGAAAGCTCGGTCAACGGAGACCGTCTCGAACTGTTCGCGAAAGGTCCGTGGACTGCGCACCACGCTGCGGAACTGGAAGAGCTTGTCAATCAGCAGATTTCAGGCACAGCGGGCGCGTCTGCTGTGTCGATTGATATGTCCGGCGTTAACGCATTCGATACGTTCGGCGCGTGGCTGCTCGAACGTCTCATGCGCGGTTTCCGGAAGGCGGGAAGCAACGCAGGCATTGTCGGCCTCAATGACAACTATACCGGCCTGCTGCACGAAATGTCGGACGTCAACCAGTCCGATTATACCCCGCCCGTCGCCCGATGGACGCTGGCAACGCCGTTCGACCAGCTCGGACGCAATGCGGAAGACCTGGTTCTCGGCATTGGTCCGTTCGTCAATATGCTCGGCGCTGTCGGAACGGCGCTGGGCCGCGTTGCCTTGCGGCCCGCGACTTTCCGCTTCACCTCGATGGTCCATCAGTTCGACCGTGTCTGCTGGCAGGCCATACCGATCGTTCTGCTGATCACCTTTCTCATCGGATGCATCATCGCGCAGCAGGGCTTTTTCCATTTCCGCCGGTTCGGGGCGGACACTTATGTCGTCGATATGGTCGGCATACTGGTCATGCGCGAAATCGGCGTGCTGATCGTGTCGATCATGGTCGCGGGACGCTCGGGCAGTTCCTATACGGCAGAACTCGGTGCGATGAAAATGCGCGAGGAGGTCGATGCGCTGCGCACGATGGGCTTCGATCCGGTCGAGGTACTGGTCCTGCCGCGCCTGCTCGCGCTGATCGTCGCCGTCCCGGTGCTGACCTTCCTCGGTTCGATAGCCGCGCTGGTCGGCGGCGCTATCGTCGCCGTGTCTTATGGTGGCATGAGCCCGGAAATCTTCATCGAGCGGCTTCGCGACGCGATCTCGATCACCAGTTTCAAGGTCGGCCTGATCAAGGCGCCGTTCATGGCTCTCGCGATCGGTCTGGTCGCCTGTACCGAAGGGCTCCGCGTCAAGGGCAGCGCGGAATCGCTCGGCCTCAAAACTACCGACTCCGTTGTGAAAGCCATCTTCATGGTGATCGTCATGGACGGTCTTTTCGCAATATTCTTTGCCTCGATCGGAATGTGAGCCTGCAATGTACGATCCCGTCATAAAGGTCCGCGATCTCGTTGTCGGCTTTGAAGGCACACAAGTGCTCAAAGGTCTTTCGCTCGATGTTCTGCGCGGAGAAATTCTCGGTTTCGTCGGCGGCTCGGGAGCGGGCAAGTCGGTCCTGATGCGAACGATCATCGGGCTGATCCCGAAGCGGAGCGGTACGATTGAAGTGTTCGGCGTGCAGATGGATAAGGCAAGTGAAGAGGAGCGCCGCGCTGTTGAGCGCCGCTGGGGCGTGCTGTTCCAGCATGGTGCGCTGTTTTCCTCGCTCACCGTCCGCCAGAATATGCAGTTCCTGATGCGCGAGCATCTCGATATTTCACAGGAGCTGATGGATGAAATCGCCGTTGCGAAGCTGGAGATGGTCGGCCTTGGCGCCTCGGACGCGGAGAAATTCCCTTCCGAACTTTCCGGCGGCATGACCAAGCGTGTGGCTCTTGCCCGTGCCCTGTCGCTCGATCCGGAGATTGTATTTCTCGACGAGCCTACATCCGGGCTCGATCCGATCTCGGCTGCGGAGTTCGACGCACTGATCCGCACTCTGCAACAGACGCTCGGCCTGACCGTGTTCATGGTCACGCATGATCCGCAGAGCCTGCATACGGTTTGCGATAGAATCGCCGCGCTTTCGGATGGCGTGGTGGTCGCGGAAGGCGATCTCGGGACAATGATGCTGTCCGAACACCCATGGGTGAAATCCTATTTCAGAGGTAAGCGCGCTTCCGGCGGCTACAAGCCTCTGGTTAGCGAAAATTTAGGGGCCTGAAAGATGGAAACGCGTGCGCGCTACGTTCTGATAGGTATTTTTCTGCTCGTTTTTACTGCGGGTGTTTTCGGCTTTGTTTACTGGCTCGAAAATACTGGTGGTTTCAGTGAAAGAGCGGATTACCGGATACGATTTGATGGTCCTGTGTCGGGCTTGCTGACAGGCTCCTCCGTCCTTTTCAACGGCATCCGTGTCGGCGAGGTGACCGCGCTCGGCATCAGGGCCGATACGCCGCGCCAGGTCACGGCAGATGTCGCCATCGATGCGGCCATACCGATCCGCAAGGATACGATTGTCGATATCGAATATCAGGGGCTGACGGGGATAGCTGCAATTGCGTTGAGCGGCGGCGCCAGCGATGCGCCGATGCTGGAAAGCAACGGCGAAGTTCCCGTGTTGAATGCGCGTCAGGGAGCCGGGTTGACGATGATGCAGTCCGCTCGTGAGGCACTTCTGAAAATTCACGGTATCCTTGATGACAATGCCGAGTCCTTCAAGGAAATGATTAGCAACATCAATGAGTTTGCGGGCGCACTGGCGCGCAATTCCGGTAAGGTCGATGGTATTCTCGGCGGTCTTGAACGCATGACCGGCGGTTCGCGCGGCCCCGACACGGAAAAAGTCTATGACCTGATCGCGGCGAATGATGTGAAGGTTGAGACAACCGAATTGCGCGGGCAGGTTTCCATTCCGCCGCCCACTGCGCTGTTCAGTCTCGATACGCAGAATATCATGTTCCTGCCAGCGGAGAACGAAGCGCCGGAGCCTCCGGGACCGCGCTGGGCGGATAGTCTGACGCGGCTTGTGCAGTCCAAGATTTCGCAGAGCTTTGAAAATTCGGGACTGGGCAAAAGCGTTGGCCACAGTGACGCGCTCATCGGTGACTATCAGCTTCTGATCGATATTCGCAATTTCCAGATGATCGCGAAACCTGAGCCGACGGCGGAGATCGAGTTGTTCGGCAAGATCGTGAATACGGACGGGAAGATTTTGGCGGCAAAGCCTTTCAAGGCGACGACACCAGCGAAATCGACCGAGACGACCGATGCGGTTGCAGCGTTGCGCAAGACCTTCCGCACCGTGGCGGCGGAACTGGTTACATGGACCGTGTCTTCCTTGAAGCCGGAGGCTCAGCCTGAGCCCGAACCTGAGCCTGAAGCTCCGGCAGCGGATGCGGGCGGTTTGCAAAGTTCGAGCGGCACCCAGATTCAGTAAGCCTCACCGGTCAAGGCTCTGTCAGCTTGAGTTGCTTCACGGCTTAGTGCCGATCTCTGTCAATGCTGCTGAGGCAAAATCGGTGCACGCATATCTCTCCCGGTCTTGAACCTTTATGGTGAACGACGCTTGTCTTGTCGCGATCTGCAAGTCATCGCGACAAGCATTCACCTTCGGGAAGAAGCCTGAATGCTTATACGTTCCGGGCGAGGGGATCGTCACCATCAATCAGTTTCGCGGCCCCTCACCCGGCCCTCTTCAAAAAGGAGAGGGCGGAAGGCGAATATTTCCAATACACCAAACGCATGCTGGCGTATCAGGCTGCACGCTGTCGCAATTCCGTGTCGATCACGCCGTCATCCAGAAGC
>CAYOUP010000062.1:0-11588 GCA_964407125.1 uncultured Hyphomicrobiaceae bacterium
TACCGGCATGCGCATTCCGCCACCAGGTATACCGCCGCGTCTGGGAAATGGAAATCCGAAGCCCCCGCGGCCGGACTCGTCGCGCCGGTCCTCGACATTTTCACTTTTCTCGCGTCCCCGCCATCGCATGACGTCTCTCCTGGATCGTTTCTATTCGGTCTGCTGTACCGCTGGAGTCTCAACGACGACTAGCGAGCTTGGTTCAGCAGGCGCGCGAAGATTGCTCCGCACGGATTTTGATGCCGCCACGACACCGGAATGAGCGAACAGTTCATGATTGCGCTCAATATCCCGCAAATCATAACGATAATTTACCATAAGACCATGGGCTTCCTGCATTCCGCGAGGTGAGATGTTGCCAAGCCAGTTGATCCGCTCAAGCCGCGCGCCATTGCCGAGATGAAAGCGTGCAACCGGATCGACGGGGCGGCCATTCACATTCTTGGCAAGCAGAAAATAATGCGAAGCAGCAGCCAATAGGAGAGGCTGAAGCGCTTCGGCGAGTTCGGCATCCTTGACCCAGCTTTCATCGGACAGATTATCAAGGATCGCGAGCTCGGTTGCATCGAGATAGGACAGCAGATTGCAATTCCGCGCCCGCTGAAGCCATGCGCTGAAGCCGGGAATTGGCGAGAGGGTTACGAAGGTCTTAAGGCTTGGAATGGTGCGCGTCAGATCCTCGACAACATGCTTGATCAGGAAATTGCCGAAGGAAATGCCACGCAGGCCCTCCTGACAGTTGGAGATGGAATAGAAAACGGCGGTTGTCGGCTCCGGCATGTCCTTTGGCTCACGCAGTTCTTCTTCCAGAACTTCCCCAATGGTTCCTGGAATATGGCGTGTCAGGGCGACCTGCACGAAAATCAGCGGCTCATCAACAAGCGATGGATGAAAATAGGCGAAACAGCGCCGGTCGGACGGGTCAAGCCGCCGCCGTAAATCGTCCCAGCCACGAATTTCGTGAACAGCCTCGTAGCTGATGATCTTTTCCAGAATATTTGCGGGCGTCGACCAGTCGATGCGTTGCAGCACAAGGAAACCGCGATTGAACCAGGAATTGAGTTGACTGATGAAATCCCGGTCGACTGCGGCGAGCGCCGGGTTGCCTTTCATGTGATCGAGCAAGTCCATACGCATTTTTACGATCTCCGCCGTCGCACCCGGCGCAAGGTTCAGCCTGCGGAGGAATTCGAGGCGCGGCGATTCCACTGCGCGTGTCAGCTTTTTCAGCGTCTCGCTATCGGCCGCATTGAGATAGGCGCGCGCCGCTTCGGCGAGATCGGTTGCGTCAGGCGAAAATTCATGGGCCAGAAATTCGAAATATGCCGCTTTCTGATTTTCATCCAACCCTTTGTAAGCATTTAATATTTGATGTGCTATAGCGACGCCGGAGGCTTCGCCGCGCCCGGAAAGTAACGCTTTGGAAAGACTTTCGATCGTTTCATCGTGGCTGAAGCCGAAGCCGGACAAATCGAGAAGCTGTCGCCCGCTGTCAGAGATCCTGTTCAGCAATTCTTCAAAGAACGATGTGCTCATATGACCCCAAGATTTTCCAGAAAAACGATTGTTTACTCAATTGAATAGGTGCTTTCGAGCGGCTTACCGTTGCAGAGTAGCCAACTTTGCCTGTAAGCTATGCAGCTGCTGGCTTCAATTATCGGAAGGTATACTGTCATGACAGGCATTTCTGTCTCTTGTATAACCTGTCGGCTAAAACGATCCCGTCCAGCATGAAACTATTGCCACCACCAACAATCTGAAACATCAACGGTTTGGATTAATGACCTCGTCTCTTGCCGAAAGCCTCCGATCGAAGATCGAACATGAAATCCTGATGTTCAATTTCAAGCCAGGAGACCGGCTGGACGAAGTTCGTCTTGCCGACCGATATGGCAGTTCACGCACCCCGGTCAGGGAAGCCCTGAGGTTGCTTGCCGCCGAAGGTCTGGTACAGATTCGCCCTCATCGCGGCGCGATCGTTGCCGGCCTCAGCGTCACCGAACTGATCGAAATGTTCGAGATGATGGCGATCTATGAAGGCGTCTGCGCACGGCTTGCTGCGCGGCATGCAACGCCAAAGGATATTGCCATCATGTATGAAGCGCATGAGGAATGCCGCAAACATGCCGACGCCGACGATTATGAAAGCTATTGCATTGCAAATGTGCGCTATCACGAGCGGATTTATTTTGCTAGCCGCAACAGCCATCTGATCAAGCAGACAATTGGCACGCGGAACCGGATCGCTGCGTATCGCCGCTTCCAGCTCCGGCGTCATAACCGGCTGAAGGAATCGTTCGTTGAACATGATGGTGTTCTTGAAGCGATCAAGAAGGGCGACGGAGAAGCCGCGGACCGGCTGATGTATGAGCACATTTCCGTACAGACCGCGCGCACGGCTTCCCTGATCACGAACCTGCCGCCCGGCTACTTTGCCGAACCCGCCACAAGCAAGGACAAATTCGAACACGACAAGGACGACGACAGGCTATTCCCGCCTGCGGCGCTCGGCTTCGAATAATCCAGATTTTGCAGCGGCTGTTACTCGCGCAACGCGCGTCCAAATGAACGCGGCCAGTTGCGCTCACTTACTGATGTAGATCAACTTAACCTCGTTCAAGTAGCATTACTTGAACGAGGTTTGGTTTAGCCGCTATGACTCTTGGCATTCTTGAGCGCCCGGGCAAAGAAACGCATGACACTGGGAAACTGTGCGCGCCACAAGTCCCATTCATGACCTCCGTCCTCGATAACCAGCTCAGCCTCGATATTGACGTGCTGCAAAGCGGCATGCAACGCAGCGCTTCCTTTATCGAAATTGAAGTAATCGTCATCCCCCGCCATGATGAGAATTTCGGGAACAATGCCACCCCCCGCCAGCGCCTCAATGCGGCTGAATGGATTACGTCGGCGGAATATATCAGCATCGAATGGCCGCCCATAAGCGCCGAGGAACCAGTATTCCGCCAAGTCCTGCATGGCAGCGTCCCCGCTCTCGATCGGCCCCTCGACAGTTGGTATGCCGATATCTTCAAAGAGTGCGCCGCTCAGGCTCGCCGCAGCCTGGTATCGGTCCGGATGGAAGAAAGCGAAACGCATCGCGCCATATCCGCCCATTGAAAGGCCCGCGATATATCGCCCGGCACGCCCCGGCATCACGCGATATGCCTCTTCTATATGATGGGTAAGATCCCGCACGATGGCCGTTTCATAGTTTCCCGGCCCGCCCAGATCAGCGCTATCGACATACCAGCTTTTGCCCGCAAAGGGCATGATCGCAATAAAGGGCGGAATCTGTCGGCTTGAAATCATCCGGTCGAGCGTTTCATCCGCATTCCCGAAATCAAGCCATTCGTGATCATCCGCCCCATAGCCATGAAGAAGATAGACCACGGGGAAGCGGGCCTCCGGTTCGCTGCGATAGGCGTCGGGGAGGTAGATGCTGTAGCGCATGGGGCCACCCAGCGCTTCGCTGGAAAAACTCTGATCTCTTCTTACTTCTCCGCCAGCGGCTGAACCTGCCCACGAAACCAGCATAGCCAGCAGAATTGCGACAACATTGCTAGGCATTGGGCTTGACCGCCATTTTCTTGACTTCTCCGGCCAGTTTTCTGATCCAGCGTTCAACACGGGCGGCATTTACGCCAAAATCCTTCCTGCCAAGCTGCGACCGCGAATAGATCGCAACCGTGCTGCGTGAAGGGCCGAGCTCGAGATAGCGCACCACAATTGTGTCGGGAAAATGCATTCTTTCACTGCGTTGCACAAATCTGTCCGCAGGAGGGTTGTCTTCGACATCAACAAGGGTAAGGCGGCGCTCGCTCATCAGCGCTTTCCTCATGGCCTTACGCAAATCAGCAGGATTGACTGGAAAAATGGGTGGAAGGATATCGGACTGTCCCGGGCACAAACTGCTCGGACAAGCCAACGCATCATTGGGCGTTGTCCGCCTCTGAAGCGTCTCGAACTCAACATTTCCCAGATCAGCGGGCCCGAACAGCTCCCATATACGCTCAGGTCCTGCGAACCGGAAAAACAACGCTGCCGCCGCAACCAGGATGATAAGCCCGGCGAGCAGCCAATACCAGAATGTCATAAGCTCCATTCCCGTTGCTGTGCCTGCCACCCGAATGCTGGTTCCAACAGGGACACGACTAGCGGAAATAGGGGCCGAAGACGGGGAAGGTCAAGAGGATAGGTCAGATAAGAAGAAAGATGAAGAAAAGGGAAAAGATGCCGAGGGGAACCAGAATCGGCCAGAGTTCGGCTTCCTGCACGTCCTTGACCGGCTCGACCGGTTCTTCCGGCTTGGCTTGCGGAACCGGCACATCGCCGCTGCCTTTGCAAACAACACAGGTGACGGATTCGATAGACGGTTTGCCGTCATTCGTAATGATCACGTAATTGACTCCTGACCCCTTACAGTGAGGACATGTGATCTGCTCTACCATAAACCGTACCCCCATACGCCCAATCTTTATGCGTACACGAATAATGGCGAGTGTATTTCGAGAGCGTTAACCGGCGCACGCGACACGCATTCTTACTGGGCGAGCGATGCACTTTTGCCGTCATATTCGAGAAGCAGCCGTGAATTGAGGTTTTGAGCCGGACGGGCATTTTTCGAAAAGAGGGACGCGAAATCCCTGATCTGCTGAGGGGAAGCTTCTGCAGGGGTCTTGAAAACAATCCAGTTCACGCGCTCCGTGCAGGGCGGCGAGGTGATAGAACCTGCATATGTGTAAAACGCGCGCTGCTCCTCGCCCTGCTGCAACTGCGGCATCAGATCGAATGGGTTGAGAGCAAAGACCTTAGCCTCAGCCTCCGGATCGGTATCAGCGATATTGGCAAGGATGGCTGAAAGGCCGACATTGTCCGCGCCCTGTCGCAGGAAGACCGACAGGCTCACCGGCTCGCCAGTTCCGAATTGATGCAGAAACTGCATTTCCATCTCCAGGGCGCGTCCCGAGAGAAGATGCTCGCTCGGCCGCCTGAAACGAAATTCCGTTAACGGATGATTTTGCTCGTAATATTCAATCTGGCACCCCGGGTCGAGAACCACTTTCAGCCCGGCATGATCGCGCACCGTCCTGGCGGTCACCGGCCTGTAATCAACCTTCAGAGTGTCAGCAAGAGAGAGCTTGGTCGCGTCGACCAGGTCAATCGGGCTTTGCTTCACGCCAAAATGACAGGCCGCATAATCGGGAGACAATTCGCTCCAGTGCTCAGGCCCTGTGACCCCTTCATAGCTCCACGGCGGCTGAACCTCTTCACTTGGCGCCAGCTTATCCTGCGCTCGGGCGCGAAAGGGAAGCAGTGCCGTCACCCCGCCTGCCAGGGCTTTGATGAGAAATCGTCTTGAAAAGACCGGGCTCATACTCATCACTTCATTATCCAGGCTGACAGTTCGGCATCATGCTGCAAGTAAGTCTACGAACGCGCTTCAATCGGACCGACATAGCTTTTATCCGTCAAAGGCCGGCAGCACAAGGCGGTAAGGCGCTCAGTTTTGTCCGGCGATGCGGCAACTGTCAGTTCACCGGGTGCCGCGCCATGACTAGACTTGACGGAGATCAGCAGGCGGGGCCGTGCTTGCACCGATGACAAACTCCGTGTTGAGAGTCTTGCGGCGTTCGTCCGCCGGTATGGTTTCTCTATCTACCAACCTAATCAGCAACCGGGCCGCCTCGAATCCCATCTGCTCGCTGGGCTGCCGGACCGTTGTAAGCTCCGGTTCGCAATAGCCTGTGAATTCAATGCCGTCGAAGCCGACAATGGAGACATCACCTGGAACGGAAATATCGGCTGCACGAAGCGCCTTCATAAAGCCGATCGCCATCATATCGCTGATGGCGAACACGGCTGTCGGGCGTTTGCCGGATTCAACGAAAAGCTTCCCGGCCTTCACCCCGCTCGATCCGGTAAAATTGCCCGGATAGCGGGAGATCTCACTGGAGGCGATACCGGCCTCGGCAAGCGTCATCGCAAAGCCGGTCCAGCGCTGCGTATCCACATAGCCGTCGGGCCCGCTGACATAGCCGAATGTCCGGTGCCCCAGTTCGAGCAGGTGTCTCGCCACCGCTGATGCTCCCTCCCGATCGCCGATCAGCACCGCCGGAATATCGTTTTCACCCGGCACGCCCACGGCAACGATCGGCACATCGAGCTGATCGATACGGAGTGTATCGCTGCCAATCATCTGACCGTTCAGAAGAATAACGCCATCGACCTGTTTCGCCGCAACGAGATGCACAAGCTGTGTCTCTCTTTCTGGTCTTGCCTGAAGCGAACCTGCAATGAGCCCGTAGCCTTCGGCGGACAGCGCATCGTCAATGCCGATAAGCAGCTCGCTGAAAAACGCGGTGATCCGTGTGGGAAACACGACCAGAACAAGCTTCGTGCGCGCAGCACGGAGACTGCGCGCCGCCACATTGGGGATATATCCGGAACTGCGGACGGCTTCGAGCACACGCTCGCGGGTATCCACGGCAACAAGGCCGGGCGAGGATAGTGCGCGGCTCACCGTTGCCGTCGATACGCCTGCAAGCGCGGCGACATCTTCAATCGTTATCGAGCCAATGTATCTCGTGGGCCTTGCCCGTTTCCTGCGCACCATCTTTTCGTATCTGTGAGGCTCTTCTCATGATAATCTTATTATGCTATTAATGTAAACGATTACAAAAACATTGTTCAGGGAGGATAAGGATTATGAAAAGAATATCCGGAATTGTATGCATTGCAACATTTGCAACTGTACTGCCTGCTATGGTGCAAGCGCAGGAAATGAAAGCAGAAGTTCTCCATTGGTGGACGTCCGGTGGCGAAGCGGCAGCCGTTGCTGAATTCGCCAATGCTTTCAATGGCGCTGGCGGCGAATGGGTCGATACGGCGATCGCTGGCGGTGAGCAGGCGCGGGCAGCGGGCATCAACCGTATCGTCGGCGGCAATCCGCCTACAGCCATGCAGTTCAACACAGGGGCGCAATTCAGCGAAATTGTTGCAAATGGTTTCCTGAATCCGCTTGAGGATATCGCCGAAGCCAACCATTGGCGCGACGTGCTTCCCAAGGCGCTTGTCGACGCAACGACCCGCGACGGCAAGTTCTACGCTGTTCCGGTTAACATACATGGACAGAACTGGCTCTGGTACAATATTGACGCGCTTAAAAAGGCTGGTGTCGAACCGCCGAAAAGCTTTGACGACATACTGGCTGCCGCGCCGAAGCTGAAGGAAGCTGGCATCATACCTCTGGCACATGGCGGACAGAATTGGCAGGATCAGATCCTTTTCGATTCTATCGTCATAGCCAAGGCTGGCAAGGACATATTCAACAAAGTCTATGGGGCAGGCGATACCGAAGCGTTGAAAACGCCGGAGTTCCGCTCAGCTGTTGATACATTCGCCGCCATGCGCGCGCTGACCGATGAAGGCTCTCCGGGCCGGAGCTGGACCGATACGACCAGCCTTGTCATTACCGGCAAGGGCGCCATGCAGATCATGGGCGATTGGGCCAAGGGCGATTTCATTGCCGCCAACCTGACGATCGGCAAGGATTACGGCTGTAACATCATGCCCGGCGGCTATGTCATGGGTGGTGACGTGTTCGTGTTCCCCAAAGTCGAGGACGCAGGGCAAAAGGCGGCTCAGACCAAGCTTGCCGAACTCATGATGTCACCGGATGTCCAGCTTGCATTCAACAAGAAAAAAGGCTCCGTTCCTTCGCGCATCGATCTGGATGTGTCCTCGATGGACGAATGCGCTCAAAAAGGCATGAAAGCGCTTAACGATCCGGAGCAGCAGGTTGCCAGCATCAGCTATATCGCCACACCTGATCTGGTCGGCGCCACGCGCGATGTCATCGCACAGTTCTGGGCCACGCCTACCATGACGACTGACGAATTCATCGAGAAATTTGCCTCGGCGATGAAATCGGCTATTTAGGCGTGCATACCCCCGGCTCGACCTCCTCCCGAGCCGGGGGGCTCATACCGGACCGGCATATGGAAACCGTAAAAGCAAGCGCCGGGAAACCGCGCTTCAGAAATATTTCGGCTGCGATTGCCCTGATCCCGGCGACAGTGACCGTACTCGTCGTCTATGTCGGCTGCATGATCTGGACGATCCGGCTGTCATTTTCGAGCTCCAAGCTGCTGCCGGTGCTCGATTGGATCGGGGTGTCGCAATATACACGCTTGTTCCTCAGTGAACGCTTTCTCATTGCCACGGAAAACATTCTGATATTCGGCGTGCTGTTCATTGCCGGATGCCTGTTGGTGGGGTTTCTGCTTGCCGTCTTCATTGACCAGCAGGTTCGCGGCGAGGCGGTCTTCCGCACGATATTTCTCTACCCCTTTTCCATGTCCTTCATCGTGACGGGCCTCGCATGGCAATGGTTTCTCAATCCCGCGCTCGGCCTACAGAAGCTGGGCCGCGATCTCGGCTTTGCGACCTTCACCTTCGACTGGATCATAAGCCAGGAAATGGTCATCTATACCATCGTGATCGCTGCAATCTGGCACGGCTCCGGCCTTGTCATGTGCATCCTGCTGGCAGGTTTGCGCGGCGTCGATGAAAGCCTGTGGAAGGCGGCGCGTGTCGACGGGATTCCCGCATGGCGCTATTATCTGTCGATCGTTCTGCCGCTGCTCGGCCCGATGATCATCACGGCGGTCGTGTTGCTTGCGATCAGCGTGGTGAGACTTTACGACCTTGTCGTCGCGATGACGCATGGCGGCCCCGGCATCTCGTCCGACGTCCCGGCGAAATTCGTCATGGACCATTTTTTCGAGCGCAATAATGTCGGCCTCGCCACGGCAGCCGCGACCATGATGCTCATTTCCGTGGCCGCTGTCCTCGCACCGTGGCTGTACAAGACCTACATCAAGCCGACCCGGAGGGCCGCATGACCAGCATGATGCAGGCTTCCGGCAGCCGCCCGCGGCGCATTACCACAGGAACGGTGGGCATCTATGCGTTCCTCGTGATTTCGGCGCTGTTCTTTCTGCTGCCGATCTGGATCATGCTGGTCACGTCATTCAAGCCGATGGAAGAAATCCGTCTGGGCAACATCATGATCTGGCCGGAAGCTGCAACCTACGAGCCATGGATCAAGGCCTGGGCCTCCGCCTGCACCGGGCTGGATTGCCGCGGCGTGAGCGTCGGCTTCTGGAACTCGGTCCGGATACTCATCCCCTCGGTGATCTTCTCCATTGCCGTCGGCGGTGTCACGGGTTATGCGCTCAGCTTCTGGCGCGTCAAAGGCGCGAACGTCATGTTCGGCTTCCTGCTGCTCGGCGCGTTCATTCCCTACCAGGTCTTTCTTTATCCGCTCGTGCGGATATTCGCCTTTACCGGCATCTACAATTCCTTCGCCTGCATCGTGCTGGTGCACATCATATTCGGTTTGCCGGTGATGACGCTGTTGTTCCGCAACTACTATGCAAGCCTGCCGATCGAACTGTTCAAGGCTGCGCGCGTTGACGGCGGCGGTTTCTGGTCGATCTTCACAATGATCATCCTGCCCATGTCGACGCCGATCATCATCGTCGCCATGATCCTTCAGGTCACGGGCATCTGGAACGATTTCCTCTTTGGACTGACCTTTGCGGGCCGCGAAAACCTGCCGATGACGGTACAGCTTAACAACATCGTCGCTTCCAACCAGGGGCAGCACGAATATAATGTCGAAATGGCAGCGACCATACTCACCGCATTGGTTCCCCTCTTCGTCTATTTCGTTTCCGGGCGATGGTTCGTCCGCGGCATCGCCTCCGGCGCGGTAAAAGGTTGAATATATGTCTTCTGTATCCATCCGTGATCTGACTGTGGCTTTCGGCAGCACACGCGTTCTGAACGGCTTGTCGCTCGAAGTCGAAGCCGGCGAACTCATCGTGCTGCTCGGTCCGTCCGGCTGCGGAAAATCGACCTTGCTCAATGCCGTTGCGGGGCTCATCGACGTTGAGGACGGGCAGGTCTGGATCGGCGACAGCAATGTGACCTGGCACGAGCCGAAGGATCGCGGCATCGCAATGGTCTTCCAGTCCTACGCGCTCTATCCGCGCATGAGCGTGCGCAACAATATGGCTTTCGGCCTGCGCATGGCGAAAACGGCGAAAGCCGAGATCGACAAGCGCGTAACGCACGCCGCGGAACTTTTGCAGATTTCGCATTTGCTGGATCGAAGACCGGACCAGCTCTCCGGCGGCCAGCGCCAGCGCGTTGCCATCGGCCGGGCGCTTGTCCGCGACGCCCAGGTCTTTCTGTTCGACGAACCGCTTTCGAATCTCGATGCCCAGCTGCGGAACGAGCTTCGCGTCGAAATCAAGCGGCTGCACCACAAGATCGCATCGACGACGATGATCTACGTCACCCATGACCAGATCGAGGCGCTGACACTCGCCGACCGCATCGCCGTGATGAAAGACCAGAGGATTCAGCAACTCGGCACGCCGGACGAAATCTATCTGTATCCGGCCAATCTTTTCGTCGCCGGTTTTGTCGGCAGTCCGCAGATGAATTTCATCGAGGGTGAAATCAGCGACGGCGCAAACAGCCAGATCTTCAAGGCCGGAGCGCTGCAACTGGCGCTGAACGGCTATGATTTTGCCATGCGGCCCGTGAGCGGTCAGAAGGTTACGCTCGGTATCCGTCCTGAACATATCAAGGTCGAGGAAACCGGCGAGTGGGACGGCTTTACCACGGAGCTTGTGGAAACCCACGGCGCGGACAATCTCATCTGGGCGGGACGGGACGGCCTCTCACTTCGTATCCGTCTGCCGGGCGACAAGAAGCTGTCACTCGGCACACCGCTCGCCATCTCGCCGGACAGTTCACGTATCTCGCTTTTCGACACCCAGACATCAATACGGATTTGACCTGTTATTCGCCTGACCGGAGGACTGTCATGAACGTCGCAGACGAACTTTCTATCCAGCTTTATTCCATGCGCGAATATGGCGATCTCGAAAAGCAGCTTGCTGCGTTGTCGGAAGCCGGTTTCAAGCGCGTCGAACTCGTCGGTTCGCATCTTCAGAACGCAAAGAATGTCCGCGCAACACTCGATGCCCACGGCATGACGGCGCCGACAGGTCATGTCACCATGGCAGACCTGCGCGACCGTCTCGACTGGGCCGTCGATCAGGCTAACACCATCGGTATCGTCGAACTTTACATGCCCGCCGTTCCGCAGGACGAGCGCGATGCTCCGGCAGATGCATGGCGCAAGATCGGCGAAGAGCTGGGCGGAATGGCCGAGAAAGTCGAGGCCAGAGGCCTGAAGCTCGGCTACCACAATCATCACTGGGAGCTGAAACCCTTCGCGGATGGCACGACCCCGCTTCAGCATTTCTTCGAAGGCGCGGAAGGTTCGCCGCTGACTTTCGAGGCCGATCTGGCCTGGCTCGTTCGCGGCAATGCCGATCCGGTCGAATGGATCGAAAAGGAGAAGGCACGCCTCACCGCGGTGCACGTAAAAGATATCGCACCGGAAGGCCAGAACCTCGATGAGGACGGCTGGGCCGATATCGGTGCCGGTATCATGGACTGGCCGTCGCTCTGGCGGAAATCACTCGAACTTGGCGCGAAATGGA
>CAYOUP010000063.1:0-11413 GCA_964407125.1 uncultured Hyphomicrobiaceae bacterium
GGGCGGGGTGATTCGAACACCCGACCCTCTGGTCCCAAACCAGATGCGCTACCAGGCTGCGCTACGCCCCGATCAAAGCAGAGCTGCACATGTCTCATTCTTCACTTGCGATGGCAAGTCAAAAAGCGCCCGCCGCCGCCTGATGTTGATGTCGGCTGGCTCAACGCTGCCGCGTCATTTGCGCGGGCGTTCGCATGCGCGCTTCCAGCACACGCAAGAAGATCGTCAGCGTGCCTGAGAGCACCAGGTAAAGCACGATCGCATAGAGAAATATCTCCAGATTGTAGCTGCGCGAGAAGATGGTCCGCGTCTGTCCCATGAGATCGAGAACGGTGATGGTCGAGACGAGCGCGCTGCCCTTCAGGAGCAGGATGACTTCATTACTGTATGCGGGCCATGAGATCTGGAGCGCTTGCGGAAGAATGATCCGTCGCAATCGTGTCCACCAGCCCATACCTATGGCGAGCGCCGCTTCCACCTGCCCGCGCGGGACGTTGACGATCCCACCCCGGAAAATCTCTGCCGCATAGGCTGAGGTGTTGATGGTCAGCGTTATGAGGCCGACCATATAGCCGTCGCGAAACAGCGGCCAGAACGGACCGAGGCCGTCGGCGCCCAGCGAGCCGAAGCCGAAATAGAACACCCAGAGCTGGACCAGCAGCGGCGTTCCGCGGAAGATATAGCAGTAGATGAAGGCCGGGAACGACAATAGCGGGATATTGCTAGTCCGTGCGATCGCGAGGCCGATGGCGATCACGAAGCCGATCAGCGATGATAGCACGAGCAGTTCGATACTGACGAAAAAACCGTCGAAAAAGCGCGTGCAGGAATTGGCAAAGAGATGCGGCGACACCGGCGAGAGGACTTGGCAAACGCTGTCGGAGAGCGCGATCTTGATCTCGTTGTAGCCTTGCGCAAATGCCATCAGCCCGTGCTCCTTGCCACCCCGCGTTGCGCCCGGCGCTCCAGCCTTTCGCGCGCGACATCGGACACGCCGGTCAGCAGCAGGTAAAGCGCACCGGCGGCAAGATAGAAAGTGAGCGGGGCGCGTTCGGATTCGCCCGCGATCTTGGCCTGCCGTAAAAGGTCGTTCACGGCAATGACGGCGGCAAGCGAGGTGTCCTTGAGCAGCACCATCCACAGATTGCCGAGGCCCGGTATCGCGAAACGCCACATTTGCGGAAGGCGGATGCGCAGGAAGATCCGGCTGTTCGTCATGCCACTGGCGATGCCCGCCTCGATCTGACCTTCGGGGATGGAAAGATAGGCGCCACGGAAAACTTCGGCGGCATAGGCAGCGAAGATCGCGGATAATCCGATCACGGCGGCAAGGAAGCGCGGCAACTCGAACGCGATGGATATCCCGGCAAGGCTGAGCAGTGAACGGACAAGCTGTTCGCTGCCGAAATAGAACAGGAGGATGATCAGGAATTCGGGAACGGCTCGAATGAACGCCGTGTAGCTTTCAGCGAAAATGCGCAGGGCGAATGAGCGGGAGAGCTTGGCCCCAGCCAGCAGGAGGCCAAGAATGAGCCCCGCGCCAAGAGAAGCGGCGGCAAGCTGCAAGGTAACCAGACAGCCCGCCAGCAATTCGTCTCCCCAGCCTTTATCGCCGAATGACAGCAATGAAAGATTTGCGCTGGTGAATTCCATTCGGTTCCATCGAGGCTGGCAGGGACTTCAGGGGCAAAGCGTGGAAGTTTGAAGCCATCCCGGACCCAGTGCGGTGAATTTGCTGTATCCGGGATGGCGTTCGAACTTCAAAGACCGATCAATAAATATCGAACGGGAAGTATTTCTCGTTGATCTTGGCGTAGGTGCCGTTCTCGCGGATCGCCTTCAGCGCGGCGTTGAATTTTTCGCGCAGATCGTCCTCACCCTTGCGCACGGCAATGCCGATCACGTCGTTGATGTCGATCCGATCACCGACAAATTCGTAATCCGGCTTGTCCTTCAGCCAGTCGAAGGCCGGATAGACGTCGGTGGCGAGAGCGTCGAGGCGGCCTGCTTCGAGGTCGCTATAGGCCGCCGTCTGCGTATCGTAAAGCTTGACGGTGGCGTTGCGGCCGAGATTGTCTTCCGACCACTGAGCGGCAACCGTTGCGCGCTGCGCGCCGACAGTCTTGCCTTTCAGATCGTCGACGCCGTCAATGTCGCTGCCCTTCTTGGCCACCAGCCGCAAATAGTTGGAATAATACCGGTCGGTGAAATCGACGGTCTGCTTGCGTTCGTCGGTGATCGACATGGAGGCGATGATCGCGTCATATTTTTTTGCAACGAGGCCGGGAATGATGCCGTCCCAATCCTGCGCGACGATCTCACACTTGGCTTTCATCTCTTCACAGAGCGCATTTGCGATATCAACGTCGAAGCCCGACAACGCGCCGCTGGCATCGGTCTGATTGAAGGGCGGGTAAGCGCCTTCCGTGGCGATCTTGATGCTCAGGTCCTGGGCCTGAGCGGCACCCGCCCCCAGAGCCAGGCCGACAGCCGAAAACACGGCGATAAAAAGGGTTTTTCCGATACGCATAGTCAGCAACCTCCGATGTCTAACAGAGTGGAAACAAGAACTGACGCAGTCCGGCCTCACTGAATGACGCTGGACAGGAATTTCTGGCAGGCCTCGGTTTTTGGAGACTGGAATATCTCCTCCGGACTGCCTTCTTCAACAATGCACCCCTGATGAAGAAACACAACCTTATTGGACACTTCACGCACAAAGCTCATCTCATGACTGACGACGATCATGGTACGGCCTTCATCTGCCAGATCGCGCATGACTTTCAAGACCTCGCCGACCAGTTCGGGATCGAGCGCCGATGTCGGCTCGTCGAAAAGCAGGATCTTCGGCTCCATCGCCAGGGCGCGCGCGATTGCGGCCCGCTGCTGCTGGCCGCCGGAGAGCTGGGCGGGATAGAAATCGCACTTGTCAGCAATCCCGACACGCTCAAGCAGGGCTACGGCCCTGTCGCGCGCTTCGGCTTTCGGGACGCTGAGGACGTGAACCGGGCCTTCAGTCACATTTTCAAGGATCGTTCTGTGCGCCCACAGATTAAATGACTGGAACACCATGGCGAGGCGCGCACGGGCGAGGCGGACGGCTTTCTTATCGGTGATATGGCGGGGAGGATGGGCGGCGTCGGAGAGCGGAAGACGGATGCCGTCGATCCAGATGTCGCCTTCGTCGGGAATGGTCAGCAGATTGATGCAGCGCAGGAGCGTGCTTTTTCCCGAGCCCGATGAGCCGATCATGGACACGACCTCATGCTCGGGGGCTTCGAGCGAGACGCCGTCAAGCACGGTGAGATTGCCGAATTTCTTTTTGATTTGCCGGACGCTTAGATATGCCTGTTCCGGACCGGCCGATGAGGGCGGCTCATCGCTTGGACCCATTCCACATTCCTGGCTTTGCGCATTTTTTCAACGCTAGCCTTGTTCCCTGTCCGCCCGCAAGTGTTTTGAAACTCTACTATACTTTAGGAGGGCAAAGATCAGCTCCCGTCGCAGGGCTGACGGCGGTCCTCGTAGACCTTTTTGGGTTCAGGAAATTGCGAAGGATCATCATTCCACCACGTTTCCCCGATCGGATTTGATAGTGAAGGTCTTTAAAGGGCCGGACTTCACCGCACCGGAGCGCTTAGCCGCAAATTGCGGTGCATGGCCGCCGCCTGAGAGGTGCTGGCAATCGCAGCAGTAGCATTAAATGGCAAATGAAATTTCGCCGTCAATCTCATAGCGTGACTGTCCGAAAAGGCAGCCGCCTTTGAGTATCTTGCCCATTGGCCGTCGTCTTTTCCCGGTAAAGTATCGCAAGGAACTAAACCATATCGTTCAGTTTTCGGACGAGCAGGATCCAGTTCTCTCCCTCATTCTCCCAGTCTTCCTTGACCATCGGACGGGAGGCGATTTCGCTGTAGCCGCAGCTCTCATAGAGCCGCCTTGCCCCATCATTGGCGTCGGATACGATGACGCTCATGCTGCTTTTTCTGGCTTCCGCCCCGATACGGCCGGCAAGTTCGAGAAGTTTTCCGCCGAGGCCCCGCCTGCGATAGTCGGGGAAAATTGCGAGCACATTCACATACCAGCTATCAGGTGCGAGATTTTCCAGCTCCTGCAAGGGCACGAACATGGGCGGCATGGATGCACGGTCGATCGGCTCCGGGACCTCCGGCTGCGCATAACCGATGAGACAGCCGGCGCAAGCGCCATCCACCTCCACGATATAGGCGTTGCGGTAGGAAAAAGCCCCGGTGTCGCGCTCAGCACGCCTGCGTCCGACATCCCAGCCGTTTTCACCGGGCTCGGCCATCTTCTGCCATGAATAGAGCGGGATACCCTCGCCGGCGTAGTTGACCAGTTTCGCCATATCGGGCGCATCCTCAACACGGCCCATACGGAAAGGCATCTGCAATTCGATCATACTATTCAGTCTCCAGTCATAATCCGGAGTGTAACACTCGGGATTATTCGCCTATTCGTGCGCCTGGATAAAATTCTGGCACAAAAACGGAATAAGCATCATTCTGCAAAGGTTATCGTACCTTTGATATTGAACCGGGATGCCCTAACAGCGCGTCTTGACTATTGTGACCGCACCGGAAGGCCATGAGCCCTGTTCCGTATATTAGTTAAGGCAAGGAATGAAAAAACAGCTTGCGCTCTGGAAACAACTTGCGATCGTCGTACTGCTAGGTGCAGTTGGCTACGGCGCATGGCTGCAACGCGACTATCTGATGGCAATGACAGGCCTTTCGGCTGACGGCCAGTCCGAACACGCTGGAAGGCGTGGCGGCCGCAGAGGGGCCAAAGATACGGTTCCCGTCATTGTCGAGCAGGTCCGTAGCGCGCAATCTGTCGATATTATTCGTTCCGTCGGCACGGGGCGTGCCCAGCGATCGGTTACGCTCTTTCCCAAGCTGTCCGGCCTTGTCGCATCGATGGCTCTGACGTCTGGCCAGCGTGTCAAGGCGGGTGAGGAGCTGATCAGGCTCGACGACCGGCAGGAAAAGATCGCGGTCGGCCTTGCCGAAGCAAAATTCAAGGATGCCGAGCGGAATCTGGAACGCAGCACATCCCTCCTCAATCGCGATGCAATCTCGCAGGTCACGGTCGATACGGCACAGACTGCACTGGAGACGGCGCGCCTGGAACTTGAAAAAGCCAAGCAGACGCTTTCTGACCGCACCATCCGTGCACCTTTTTCAGGCGTCGTTGGCATTCCAAGTGTGGAAACAGGCGATCTTGTTACGCAGACAACGCCCCTCGTCACGCTTGACGATCGCAGCACGATTGTTGTCGAGTTCGATGTCGCCGAGCTGTTTCTGGGCCGCCTGAAGCTCGGTCTTGACGTTGAAGCCACGAATGGCGGCTTCCGTAACCGGACTTTCAAAGGCAGGATTGCGTCGATCGATAGCCGCATCTATGAGGCGACACGCTCCGTGCGTTTACGCGCCGAACTGCCGAACCCGGATGATGTGCTGCGGGCCGGTATGTCCTTCGTCGTCACAGTCAGGCTCGAAGGCGAAGATTATCCCTCGATTGATGAACTTGCACTCAGATGGGAGCGCGAGGGCGCCTATATCTGGCGAATCGTGGACAACAAGGCCGACAAGGTGCGTATCGAAGTTATCAAGCGTCTGGAAGGCCGCGTCCTCGTTGCGGGCGATCTGAAGGAGGGAGAACTGATCGCAGTGGAAGGCACGCAGCGCCTGCGGCCCGGACGGGCGGTCAGCTTTGAAGAGCCGCGCACGGATACGGCCGGGAGCGCAGGCCTATGAAGCTCGCTGGGCAGGACCTGCCGGCGCTGAGCGTCAAGCGCCCTTATCTCGTTATCGTTCTCAATCTGCTGATCATCATAGCGGGCGTTGCTGCGCTGCTTGGCGTTGAAGTGCGCGAAATGCCTGATATCGACCGGCCGGTCGTCAGCGTAAGGGTAAACTATCCGGGCGCATCTCCGGAAACGCTCGATGCCGAGGTGACCAGTGTACTGGAACGGGCCGTTGCGCGTGTGACGGGCGTGAAGGCCGTCCGCTCTTCCAGCGAGGAAAACAACGCACGTATCAGGATCGAATTCAGTCCGTCCGCCAATCTGATCGACGCAGCCAATGATGTGCGTGAAACTGTGTCGCGCGCCGCACGCTCGCTTCCCGGTGGTGTCGAGGACGTTCGTGTCATCAAAGCCGACGCCGACGCCGGCGCTGTCATGGAGCTGTCTGTTGCGAGCCGTACGCTGAAGATCGAGGAAATGACGCGCATCGTCGAAGACGTCATCGTTCCTCAGCTCACTTCCGTCGATGGCGTCGCCGATGTCGACATTGACGGCGAGCGAAAGAAAGTCTTGCGTATTGTCGTCAATCCGAATCGGCTGGCGAGCCTCGGTCTTTCGATCAGGGATATTTCAACCCTTGTCAGCAATGCGCGGTTTGACGTGCCTGCTGGGAGTTTCGTCTCCGGCAATCAGGAAATTCTGCTGCGCGCCAATGCGTCCGTGACCGATCCTGAACGCATCCGCGCCCTTCAGCTCAAGGAGAATGTCCGGCTCGGAGATGTGGCCGATGTCTATTTCGGGCCTGATAACGAAGCCTCCCGTGTTCGTATCGATGGCAGCGCGATCCTGAGTCTTGGTATTATAAAGCAGGCAAAGGCGAATACGGTCGCCATATCGGAAGGTGTGCGCGATCAGGTTGCGTCATTGAATGAGCGTCTGCGCGATTTGTCGATTACCGTCATCGTCGATGACGCCGAATATATTGAGGGCGCGATCTGGGAGGTCGCCAAATCGCTCACATTGGCCATACTGATCGTCATCGGCGTTATCTGGCTGTTCATGGGACGACTGGGCCCGACGCTTGCGCCGGCGGTAACGATCCCGGTCGCGCTGACGGGCGCCGTAGCGCTGATCTGGCTGTTCGGCTTCTCCATCAATCTGATCACACTGCTGGCGCTGGTGCTGGCGACCGGCCTTGTCGTCGATGACGCGATTGTCGTTCTGGAAAATATCCAGCGCTGCCAGGCGCAGGGCATGAAGCCGAAGGCGGCGGCGGTGATCGGCACGCGGCAGGTCTTTTTTGCTGTTATCGCAACGACCGCGACGCTGGTGGCGGTTTTCGTGCCGATTTCCTTTCTGCCCAGCCAGGTCGGGCGGCTGTTTCGCGAATTCGGGTTCATGCTGGCGGCGACGGTCGGTATTTCCTCTTTCGTGGCGCTGACGCTGTGTCCGATGATCGCCTCGAAACTTTCGCTCACCGGGAAGGATGATAGTCCGCGCTTTTTCGGGCTGGACCGGCTCGGTAATTGGCTGGTGCGCCTTTATGCGCGCATTCTCGACGTCATCCTTGCCGCGCCGCTTGTCATGGTGGCTATCGCCTGTGCGATTGGTCTGTTCTCGCTGTCGCTCTATTCTCTCCTCGGCCAGGAACTCATGCCGCGCGAGGACCGCGGGGTCGTGCGTGTCTGGCTGAACGGGCCGGACGGCATCAATCTCGATCATATGGACAGGCAGGTGGAAAAGGTCGAAGCACTGCTTCAGCCTTATGTCGATAGCGGTCAGGTCGAACGTATTTACTCCTTGACTGGATGGCATGACGTTAACCGTGCCTTGATCAGTGCGCCGCTCAAACCCTGGGGCGAACGCACCCTGACGGAGCAGCAGATCATCGCCGAACTGAACGGGCCGGTGTCGCAGATACCGGGCGCTGTCGGCCGTGTTTCTGGTGGCGGCGGGTTCCACATCCGTAACAGCGGGGCCTCCTTCAGCTTCGTGTTGACCGGCGGCAATTATCCCGACATTCTCGAAGCCAGTGACAAGTTCATTCAGTCCATCGAGCGCGAGGTTCCGCAGATTAACAATACGCGGCTGGACTACAGCGCCACACAGCCGGAAATCTCCGTCAATATCGACAGGGAGCGGGCCGCCAATCTCGACGTCGACATCCAGGATCTCGCATCGACGATCAGCGTGCTGGTGGATGGCCAGAAAGTAACAGAACTAACCGTCGATGATCAGGCAGTGCCGGTCTATGTGGAGGCGATGGCCGGCGTCGTGACCTCGCCGTCTGACCTTGCCAATCTTTATGTTCGTTCACGCGGTGGACAGCTTATCCCGCTCATGCAGATGGTGACGTTTGAGCAGCGCGCCGTTTCGGCCCAACTGGACCGCTATGAACAGCGCCGCGCCATCCGGATCAGGGCAAACCTCGCCGAGGGCGTACCTCTGCGTGCAGCGGTCGATGCCGTGCGTGATCTGGCGGCCAGGGAACTGCCGCTCGGCATCAACCTGTTGTTCCTGAGCGATGCGGCGAGCCTTGAGGAAGCCGAGCAGGAGATCACTATCACGTTTGCGGTGGCTATCCTCGTAGCGTTCCTGGTTCTGGTTGCCCAGTTCGAAAGCCTGACCAGCGCCATTGTCATCATAGTAACGGTGCCCTTCGGTATCGCGGCCGCGATTCTTGCCCTGCTGCTTTCGGGCGTGACGGTCAACATCTTCAGCCAGATCGGCATTCTCGTCCTCATCGGCATCATGGCCAAGAACGGCATTCTCATGGTCGAATTCGCGGATCAGCTTCGAGACCGTGGCGCTAGCGTCATGGAGGCGGCGCGCGAAGCGGCGATCGTCCGCCTGCGTCCGATCGTGATGACGATGGCTTCCACGATCATCGCCGGTCTGCCACTGATTTTCGGCGAAGGGCCGGGCGAAGCCGCGCGTGCATCCATCGGCTGGGTGATCTTCGGCGGTCTCGGACTGTCGGCGGCCTTCACATTGTTCCTTGTCCCGGCGATCTATGTGCTCCTTGCATGGATGTCGAAACCGCGCGCCAGCGCCGAGCAGGACCTGTCGCGCCAGCTCAGCGAGATCGAAGGGTAAGGGCGGGTAAGCTTTGCCCGCTTTCCCTGTACGCGTTTGATCTGCGTAGGAAACGCTTGGATGGCTCCGAAAAGCCGGATTGAAAAAGCATTGTCGTAATTGTGAAATCCATATGATCGTCGAATGCGTTAGGATGGCGGCAGGATTCGAAGGAGTTTACCCGTGCCCAGCTATCGCTTTCCCGTACCGCCTGCCTCTGAAATCACGCCGCGCGATGTCTTTCTGAACCGGCGCAGTTTTATCGCCGGAGGTGTATCCGCTGTCGCGCTCGCGGCGTCGGCCAGCAATGCCTTTGCGCAGGACGCCCAAAAACTCGAAGCCGTGCCGAGCAAGTTCTCGACGGACGAAAAGCAGAACAGCTTTGAGGACATCACCTCCTACAATAATTTTTACGAGTTCGGTACCGACAAGAGCGATCCCCACCGCTACGCCAATCAGCTTGTGACACGGCCCTGGACGATCAAGGTTGGCGGCCTCGTCAATAAACCCGGCGAAGTCGGCATCGAGGATCTGCTGACCGGCTACACGCTGGAGGAGCGAATTTACAGAATGCGCTGTGTTGAAGGCTGGTCGATGGTCATTCCGTGGGTCGGCATACCGCTCGCCAGCCTGATCGACAAGTTCGACGTGCAGGGCAGCGCGAAATATGTCGCCTTCGAAACGCTGGTGCGTCCGACGGAAATGCCGGGGCAGCGCTCCATCTTTCAGATATTGCCATGGCCCTATGTCGAGGGGCTGCGCATGGATGAAGCCAGGCACCCGCTGACGATCCTTGCCGTCGGTCTTTACGGTCAGGTGCTGCCGAACGAGAATGGCGCGCCTGTCCGGCTTGTCGTGCCGTGGAAATACGGGTTCAAGGGCATCAAGTCGATCGTGGCAATCAATTTCGTGGAAGAGGAGCCTCCAGCAACCTGGAATATCCAGAATCCGCACGAATATGGTTTCTATTCCAACGTCAATCCGAATGTGGATCACCCGCGCTGGTCGCAGAAAACCGAACGCCGTATCGGTGGCGGTCTGTTCAATCAACGGATTGAGACGCGGATGTTCAACGGATATGCCGATCAGGTCGCCTCGCTTTATGAGGGCATGGATCTGAAGAAGTTCTTCTGATCCGATGAGGCAATCGCGTTACTGGACAGCGTTGCCCGAATGGGCCGTCTACCCCGTGTTGCTTGCGCCGGCCGTTTATCTGTTCGCCGCCGGCTTCATGAACGAGCTGGGAGCCGATCCTCTGAAGGCGCTGGAAAACGAATTGGGCAAATGGGCGCTGAAACTGCTCATTCTGGGCCTTGCCGTCACGCCGCTGATGCGGCTTGTCCGGATCAATCTGGTCAAATACCGTCGCGCAGTCGGCCTCTGCGCCTTTACCTATATCACTCTGCATCTTATGGTCTATCTCGGGCTCGATCAGCAATTCAACTGGTGGGCGATCTGGCAGGATATCGTGAAGCGCCCTTACATCACCATCGGTGTCACGGCGTTTGTCCTGCTGGTCCCCCTCGCGATCACCTCGAATAACCTGTCGATCAGGAAACTGGGTGCGCAAGGCTGGCGCAGGCTTCATCGGCTGGTCTATGCCGCCGCTCCTCTTGGCGCGATTCACTATCTGCTCATCGTCAAGGCGTGGCCTTTGGAGCCGATTGTCTATCTGGGGCTTGTGCTTGGGTTGCTGGCGTTGAGGCTTATGCCGCGGAAAACTCGGCCCAGATTAGCGAACAATCGCGAGCGCAATTCCCAAAATATTCCGATAGTTGAATAAGAATAATGCAAAATATATAATATTTTTTCTAAAGAGATTTGCTGTGCTCTGTTTGCATCTACTAGTTCTAAATATCGATTTCTGGAGAAAATAGGAGTTAATACGTAAGCATTTTTCTATATGTTGTCCGCTGAGCTTTATGAATTTCCATAGGTCTTGGGGAGCTTAGTAGATTAATGGGCTTTAGAGGATTGGCAGGAGTGGCGGTCGCTGCTCTGAGCGTTTGCGGCTGTGCAAAATCGGCAAAAGAAATCGCACCGGCCTATGTTTCGCCGTTGTCATTTCAAAATTATAGCTGCGCGCAGATCGGGCAGGAAGTGGAACGGATTTCTGCACGGGCTGCAGAACTTTCAGGCATTCAGGATGAGAAGGCAACGAGCGACGCAGTAGCGACCACCGTCGGCGTTGTTGTTTTCTGGCCGGCATTGTTCTTTATCGAAGGAGACGGCCAGAACGCTGCTGAGCTTGCACGGCTCAAGGGCGAGTACGAAACGCTCGAAAAAATAGCGACCGGAAAAGGTTGCAAGCTGGAATTCCGCAAGGAACCGGAAGCAACGTAAAGCTGGCGGTAAAAGACTGTCGTCGGGGAGTTGCCAAGGCTCTCCGTCAAAGGCGGGTGGGGTAGGGGAAGCGCGGATAGTTCCGCATCGCAAAACACGCTCTATGCAGTCTGCCTTGCTTTGGATGGCCGGATCTCCTGCCTAGCCTCGATGATGATGGGGCTCAGGCCGTTGTGGCCATCTGTAATGAGCTGCAAAAGCTGGTCCCGCATTCGTGGTTCCCAGAAT
>CAYOUP010000064.1:0-1456 GCA_964407125.1 uncultured Hyphomicrobiaceae bacterium
TCATGGCTGAGAGCGGTATCAGCGAAAGACGGAAAGCGGTAGAGAAGGGGCTGCCGCCGCTTCTCAAACGTCTTTGGCGCTATGGCATGGTTCTGACCGGCGACCCCGACATGGCCAACGAACTGGTTCAGGCCACCTGTCTGCGCGCGCTGGAACGCTGTGAGCAGTTCGAGCCCGGCACCCAGCTCATCCGCTGGACCTATACGATTCTTGGCTCAATTTGGAAAAACGAACTGCGTTCGCGAAGCGTCCGTCAGGGGCAGGGACACGTTGATCCCGAATTTGCGCTTGTGACGGACGGAATTAGCGAAATGAATACGAATATTTTGGCGCGTCAGGTGTTGAAGGAGGTGGAGCAACTGCCTGAAGGGCAGCGAGAAGCGGTTTTCCTCGTTTACGGCGAGGGGCTCGCCTATCGCGAGGCGGCGGTGGTTCTGGACGTGCCGGTCGGGACGGTCATGAGCAGGCTTGCGGCGGCGCGAAGTAAACTTGCTGGATTGAAGGATAAAGGCGATCATCTATTGCCCGCGGAATAACAGGCTGAGCATGAATGGAGCAGGACGACTGCCCCGGGGGAACACATGAACCTGAGCAATGAAATGCTGGTAGCGTATATCGACGGTGAGCTTGACGCTTCCGAAAGCACCGCGCTGGCCGATGCTTTGGCGAATGATCCCGATGCCCGCGCGCGTCTGGAGTCGCTGAAGAGCGGCGGCCGTCCGTTTGCCGAGGCCTTCGACGCGATGCTGGACGCCGCGCCCGATGATAGGCTTCAGGCCATGTTCGCCGATCTGGTCGCGCAAACCTCGGGCGGTCAGATCAACGGCCGCGCTTCGGATAGGCCGGCCGATGAGACGGTGGTTCCGTTTCACCGCCCGGCACCGGCGCAATCGCAGCAGACAAGAAGCACGTCCCTATGGCAGATGGCTGCCGCTGCCGCGGTGCTTGCGCTTGTCTTCACTGGCGGGCTGATTTCGGGTGGCATTTTCAATGAGCCGCAACGGGTTGCTGAACAAATGCCGGGCTGGCGGGAAGCGGCGGCGCGCTACGTAGCCCTGTTCTCGAAGGAAACGCTGGAATACTTGCCGTCCAATGTTGCCGAACGGCGCGCCAATCTGGCAGAGGCCGAGAGAGAGCTCGGTCTGCAGCTCACCGAAAACCGGATTACTGATCCGGACCTCGATTTCCGGGGCACGCAGCTTCTGAATTTCAATGGCAAGCCGCTTGTCCAGATCGCATATCTGCATGGCGGACAGAAGCCGGTCGCGCTCTGCATCATCGCTGCGGGCACCAATCAACCGGCTCCGCCCGCTAACGAGACCCGGCAGGGATTGAATATCGTGCACTGGGTCGAGGGCGGCTACGGTTATATGGTGATCGGCGATGTGCCCGAGGATGAGCTGAACCGGATCGCCGAGCGCTTCCGCACGCAGTTTTCGTGATCGGCTACAGGACA
>CAYOUP010000064.1:1466-10692 GCA_964407125.1 uncultured Hyphomicrobiaceae bacterium
TTTGATAACGTTAACGCACTGAGTTCAAAGAAAAAATCCCCACACGAGGCGGGGATACAGTTTGGCTACAGGTTGCATCCCCATTCCCCATCCTAATGGGGACACGTTGCTCAGGGATTTCGATCCCGACATCGTCGCACAAATTGCCTCGACCACACATCCGTTGCTTACCTTGCGTAGTCGTCCTGATATGGGCGGCGCGCGTGGCTGGCTATGCTCATGCCGTCCGCCTGAGGGAATGGTGGCGTAGCGGCGAGGCGTGGTGTGAGCGTTAGGACTTTGTTGAAGCGGGGCTTTGCGGAAGCGCCGTCCATCTTCGGGCTTTCGGCGAGGCAGATCGAGATCGGCGCTTACGAGGCGCTCTGGCTGGAAGACGGGACGACATTCAAGACGGTTTCCGAGCGCGTTGAGGCGTCGCCGAGAGGGATGCCGTCGGAGCTTGTTGAGCTGGAGCGGGCCGAGGTTTGCGCTCGGGATGTTGCTGCACGGTTCAAAAAGTCAGGGCTTGGCGATGTCGAGACACATCTGCTCGGCGAGCCCGGCTATCCGGCAAAACTGTGCGATGCGCGACACCCGCTGCGCGCCTTCTACTATCGTGGTGACTGGAGCCTCGTCGACACGCCGACCGTTGCCGTAGTCGGCGCGCGCCAGCTTTCCGAGAAAGGTATCGCCCGAACGCAGCGTTTGGTCAGGCATCTGGTTGAGGACGGCTTCACCATCGTCTCAGGCCTTGCCGCCGGAACGGATCGTGTCGCGCACACGACCGCGCTGGAGATGGGCGGGCGCACCATCGCCGTGCTTGGCACGCCGATCCACAAGACCTATCCGCGCGAGAATGCCGATCTGCAAAAGGAGATCGCGGAGCGTTTTCTCGTAATTAGCCAGGTTCCGGTCCTGCATTATGAGGCGAAGGACTGGCGATCTAACCGGAAATTCTTCCCTGAACGCAATATCACCATGTCCGCCCTGACGGACGCCTCCATCATCGTCGAAATCGGCGAGTCGCGCGGCACCTATATCCAGTCCAAAGCCGCGCTCGATCAGGGCAGACCCCTGTTTTTGCTGAATAATTGCTTCGAAAAGGCGGATATCAGCTGGCCGGAACGTTTCGCTAAACGCGGAGCCGTCCGTGCCCGGACTTATGAGGATATCCGCCCGCGGGTTGAGCAGTTCCTCAAACCGTAACCCCGCTTTACAGGCTGGTTCTGCGTTGTCAGACGACACGAAAACCCGCTCTCAATTGACGATTTCATGACGCCAGCCCAAAGGCGAATGGGATGCTGCAATGCAAAATAATGCGTTCTATTTCGCATCTGCTCACATCATTATCTGCATAAGAAAGGGCCAAAAGGCCCGCGAGATGATGAAGGAGATCGATCATGGCGACTTACGAATTGAAGAATTCCGCTGACTTTTCCGGACATGAGCTGAAAGCGAACACTCTGTTCGACCGCATTCGGAAATATTTTACGAACCAGCTTGTGGTTTCGGAAGAACGGCGTGCCTATCTAAAGACGCTTCATGAACTGCAGGCGTTAACCGACCGGGATCTTGCTGATATCGGTATTTCGCGCGGCGATATCCATAGAATTGCTCGCGAAGCCGCTGAAATGAAGCGGGCCGCCTGAGACTTTAAATGACGGAATTTAAACTGGTGTCTGCTTGACGGACGCCAGTTTAATCTCTTGATTATTAACTCGCTTTTTTCTTCTTTGGCGGCATCAGGTCCGTGATCGTGCCTTCGAACATTTCGGAGGCGAAGTTGACCGTTTCCGACAGAGTCGGGTGCGGATGGATCGTGCGGCCGATGTCGGTGGCGTCGGCGCCCATCTCGATGGCGAGAGCGACTTCCGCGATCAGATCGCCCGCATTCGGGCCAACGATCCCGGCGCCGATGATCCGTTCATCCTCTTCGTCGAAGAGGACTTTGGTCATGCCCTCGGAGCGTCCCAGCGACAGCGAGCGGCCTGATGCGGCCCAGGGGAAAACGCCCTTGCCGTATTTGATGCCCTTTTCCTTCGCTTCGTTTTCGGTGACGCCTGCCCAGGCGACTTCCGGGTCGGTATAAGCGACGGACGGGATCACGCGGGCGTCGAATACGCGCTTGTGCCCGGCAGCGACTTCGGCGGCAACCTTACCCTCATGCACCGCCTTATGGGCAAGCATCGGCTGGCCGACAATATCGCCGATGGCAAAGATATGCGTCTGACCGGTACGCTGCTCATTATTCACCGGCACGAAGCCGCGCTCATCCACTTGCACACCGGCTTTGTCCGCGTCTATCAGTTTGCCGTTCGATTTGCGCCCGACTGCGACGAGAACCTTGTCAAAAGTGTCCTCGAAATTCCCGTTCGGCCCTTCGAATGTGACCTTGAGGCCGTTCTCGCCAGCCTCGACCGCCGTGACCTTGGTCTTCAGGTGGATTGCCTCGTAGCGTTTCTTGATCCGGTCATGCAGGGGCTTGACGACATCCTTGTCCGCGCCGGGAATGAGCTGTTCCAGCAGTTCGACGACCGTGATCTTCGAGCCGAGCGCGTCATAGACGCAGGCCATCTCCAGCCCAATGATGCCGCCGCCGAGCACGAGAAGCCGCTCGGGGATGTTTTCCAGCTCCAGCGCGCCGGTGGAGTCGATCACGCGTGGATCTTCATGCGGGATGAAGGGCAACGTCACCGGTTCGGACCCGGCCGCTATACAGCACTGATCGAAGGAGACGCTAGTGGCCTTGCCGTCATCGCCCGTCACTTCGATCATGTTCGGCGAAGTAAACTTGCCATAACCGCGCACGACCTTGATCTTGCGCGCCTTGACGAGACTGTCGAGGCCGCCGGTCAGTTTCTTGACGACGCTCGATTTCCAGTTGCGCAAGGCGTCGATATTGACTTCTGGTCCGGCAAAAGTCAGACCGTGTTCGGACATTTCTTCGGTTTCAGTGATGACCTTGGCCGCGTGCAGCAGTGCCTTGGACGGGATGCAGCCGACATTGAGACAGACGCCGCCCAGCACCGGATCGCGCTCGATTAAAACGGTCTCCAGGCCGAGATCGGCGGCGCGGAATGCCGCCGTATAGCCGCCCGGGCCCGAGCCAAGCACGACAAATTGTCCGTGAACGTCGCCTTTTTCGATTTCGCCTGTCCGCGCTGCCGGAGCAGGGGCTGGTGTCGGAGAACTTTTCTCAGTCGTCGCCTGTTTCGGAGCCTCGTCCTTCGGTCTCTCCGTCTTCGTCTCGCCGGAAGCCGCGCCTTCCACTTCCATCGTCAAAATCAGCGAGCCTTCCGAGACCGTGTCGCCCTCCTTGACCTTGATCTCGACGATCTTGCCCGCCACGGGGCTCGGCACTTCCATCGTCGCCTTGTCGCTTTCCAGCTCGATCAGCGGGTCTTCCTTGGCGACAATATCGCCGGGCGCGACCATGATGCTGATCACCGGCACATCGTCGAAATCGCCGATATTGGGAACCTTGATGTCTTCAATAGCCATGAATGCTCCCCCTAAAGCAGCAGGCGCCGCTCATCGGCGAGTATGGTGCTAAGCGTTGCGCAGAAGCGGGCGGCGAGCGCGCCGTCGATCGCGCGGTGATCGTAGCTGAGCGACATGGGCAGCATCAGGCGCGGCGTGAATGTCTCCTTGACCGGATCCCATATCGGCTCCATCTTCGCGCGCGTCAGGCCGAGTATGGCGACTTCCGGCGCGTTGACGATCGGCGTGAAGGACGTGCCGCCAATCCCTCCAAGCGAGGAGATCGTGAATGTTGCGCCGGACATTTCCGCCGGGCTGAGCTTGCCGTCACGCGCCTTCATGGACAGCATGCCGAGTTCCTTGGAAATCTCGATAATGCCCTTCTGATCGGCGTCCTTGATGACGGGTACGACGAGCCCTTGCGGCGTGTCTGCCGCGAAGCCGATATTGTAATAGTGCTTGCGGATCAGCTTGCCGCCATCAGGATGCAGCGAGCTGTTGAATTCCCAATGGGTTTTCAGCGCCCGAACGCAGGCCAGAATGATGAAGCTGAGCAGCGTTACGCGGTAGCCTTCGGGCTTGGCTTCGGTGTCGAGCTGACGGCGGAACTTGTCGAGGCTGGTGATGTCGGCCTCTTCATTATGCGTGACATGCGGAATATTGAGCCAGGAGCGATGGAGGACCGGGCCGGAGATCTTCTTGATCCGGCTCATTTCCACTTCTTCGATGGGGCCGAATTTCGAAAAGTCCACCGCCGGGATAGCCGGAATGCCTGCGCCGCCCATCGTTGCGACAGCAGTCGAACCGCCGCCTCTCGCCTTGTAGACCGCCGTTATGTCCTCGCGAATGATACGTCCCTTGCGTCCCGATCCTTTGATGTTCGCAAGGTCGACGCCAAGCTCGCGGGCGAGTGCGCGTATCGATGGAGAGGCATATATATGGCCGTTGGACGATGATTGCCCGTTTGCGGTCGGGACAGAAAGGGCGGTGGAGGCTGGAGCAGGGGGGGAAGACGGGGCGGGGGAACTTTCGGAATTGGCTTCTGACTTGGCGGTCTTTTTCTCTTCGCCCTTCTTGTCTTTTGCGCTGTCCGCCGCCGCTGCGCCTTCGGTTTCCATCAAGAGGATCAGCGAGCCCTCAGAGACGGTGTCGCCCTCCTTGACCTTGATTTCCTTGATGGTGCCGTCTTCGGGGCTTGGCACTTCCATCGTCGCCTTGTCGCTTTCCAGCTCGATCAGCGGGTCTTCCCTGGAGACGGTATCGCCCGCCTCAACGAGAATGGAGATCACGGGAATATCGGAGAAATCCCCGATATCTGGAACTTTGACCTCAATGGTGCCCATCAACGCTTTCCTCTTCTTTTCTGTCGAGCCTTACACGAGGCGCGGATTTGGTTTGGACCCGTCGATCTCATAGCGGTCGAGCGCTTCCGCCATGAGCTGCCGGTCGATCGTGCCCTGCTGGAACAATTCGGCCATCGCGGCTGCAGCAATATGGTTTGCATCCACTTCAAAGAAACGCCGCAGATTGGCGCGGCTGTCCGAGCGGCCGAAACCATCCGTCCCCAGAACGGTATAGGGTTGCTTCAGGAATGGCCGGATCTGTTCGGCATAGGCCTTGATATAGTCAGTGGCGGCAACGACCGGCCCCTGCACGTCGCCCATCATTTCCGTGACATAGGGCACGCGCGCTTTCTCAAGCGGGTTGAGCCGGTTCCAGCGCAGGCAGTCCTGCCCCTCGCGCGCCAGCTCGTTGAAGGACGTCGCCGACCAGATGTCGACCGTCACATCGAAATCCTTCTCCAGCATTTCCGCCGCTTTCAGTACCTGCATGAGGATCGTGCCCGAGCCCATCAGATTGACATGGCGGTCGCCGGGCATCCCGGCCTTGCGGAGCTGATAAAGCCCGCGAATGATGCCGTCCTCGACGCCGTCCGGCATGGCCGGGTGGCTGTAATTCTCGTTCATCAGCGTTATGTAGAAGAATACGTCCTCCTGATCCACGAACATGCGTTTGAGGCCGTGCCGGACGATCACCGCGACCTCATAGCCGAAAGTCGGGTCATAGCTGATGCAGTTCGGAACCGTTGATGCGATGACGTGGCTGTGGCCGTCCTCATGTTGCAGACCCTCGCCGTTCAATGTCGTACGGCCCGCGGTGCCCCCGAGGAGAAAACCGCGTGCGCGGCTGTCGCCTGCCGCCCAGGCCAGATCGCCGACGCGCTGGAAGCCGAACATCGAATAGAAAATATAGAACGGGATCATCGGTACGCCGTGGACCGAATAGGCGGTTCCGGCAGCGATCCAGTCGGCCATGCCGCCAGCCTCGTTGATGCCTTCCTGAAGCACCTGGCCGTCTTTCGATTCCTTGTAATACATAAGCTGGTCGGCATCTTCCGGCGTATAGAGCTGACCTGCGGGATTGTAGATGCCGAGCTGGCGGAACATGCCCTCCATGCCGAAAGTGCGGCTTTCATCGGGCACGATCGGTACGACGAATTTGCCGATCTTCTTGTCGCGGCACAAAGTGTTCAGAACACGGACGAAAGCCATGGTCGTGGAGATTTCGCGGTCGCCCGTACTCTTGAGAACGGCCTCGAAGGCGCCGAGTTCAGGGATCTCCAGCTTCGGTGCGTCTTTCCACCTGCGGACCGGGAAGGCGCCGCCGAGGGCCTCGCGCCGCGCGTTCATATAATCGAGCTGGTCCTTCGTCAACTCAAGGAATGGCGCGTTCTCCACCTCTTCATCAGAGATCGGAATATCAAAGCGGTCACGGAAGGCGCGCAGATGTTCTGCCGCCATCTTTTTCTGCTGATGGGTAATGTTCTGACCTTCACCAGCGTCGCCCATACCGTATCCCTTGACCGTCTTGGCAAGGATGACCGTCGGTTTATCTGTCGAGGCTACCGCGGCAGCATAAGCAGCATAGACTTTTTCCGGATCGTGCCCGCCACGGCGAAGCGCCCAGATTTCGGCGTCGGTCCAGTCTTTGACCAGTTCGGCGGTTTCGGGATATTTGCCGAAGAAATGTTCGCGGATATAAGCGCCGCTCTTGGACTTGAATGTCTGGTAATCGCCATCGACCGTTTCATCCATGAGCTGGCGGAGCCGTCCGCTGTGGTCGCGGTCCAGAAGATCGTCCCAGCCGCGCCCCCAGAGCAGCTTGATCACTTTCCAGCCGGAGCCGCGGAATTCGCCTTCCAACTCCTGAATGATCTTGCCATTGCCGCGCACCGGGCCGTCGAGGCGCTGCAGGTTGCAGTTGATGACGAAAATCAGGTTATTGAGCTTTTCGCGCGCGGCGAGGGTGATCGCGCCGAGGCTTTCCGGCTCGTCCATTTCGCCGTCGCCGAGGAACGCCCAGACCTTGCGTTCGTTCATGTCGATCAGGCCGCGATTATGCATGTACTTCATGAAGCGGGCCTGGTAGATCGCCATCAGCGGGCCAAGGCCCATCGAAACGGTCGGGAACTGCCAGTAATCCGGCATCAGCCAGGGATGCGGATAAGAACTCAGTCCCTTGCCGCCGACCTCGGAGCGGAAATTTTCGAGCTGTTCGCGTGTGATGCGGCCTTCCATGAAGGAGCGCGCATAAATACCCGGTATGGCATGGCCCTGGAAGAAGACGAGATCGCCGCCATGATTGTCCGTGCGGGGACGCCAGAAATGGTTGAGGCCGACATCATAGAGTGCTGCTGCGGAGGCGAAACTGGCAATATGCCCGCCATATTCCGTTGAAACCTTGTTGCGCTTAACGACGGTCGCCATCGCATTCCAGCGATTGATCGCACGGATGCGCCACTCCATATCCGGATCGCCCGGATAATCCGGCTGAAGCTCGGGCGGGATCGTGTTCTGATATCCGGTTGTAATGCCATAAGGCATGTCCGTTCCGGACTGACGCGCCTTGCGTAGCGCCCTGTCGAGCAGAAAATGCGCACGGTTCGGCCCCTCGCGGTCGAGGACATCTTCGATGGAGTCGAGCCATTCCTGCGTCTCGATGGGATCCGTATCCTGGGCTTCGTTCGTCATATCCTCACCTATCTTGTGCGGGCATGGCGCCACCGCGCTCGTGTGCCGCCTACGCAAACGCGCTTCTTTAGATCATTATTCGCCAGTTCGGGCCAGATGGAAAAAATCGAATAGCTGAAGGCGTATCCAAGGATTGTTGTTTCCGTATATGATAGCCAGTCTCTTCCGGTTGTAAATGCATTGCCGCATAGGTAGCGCCTAACGTTTGCGTTATTTTGTGCTGATGTCCAAATCTTTGCAGCTGAATGAAAAAAGGTACGTGCAAGCATATTGATGACTCTGTCAAAGTCCCTGTTCCTTAAATATTGATACAGTGGAGTTGGATCAAGATTTCAACCAGTTCCCAGATCGATACTCTGCCATTCCCGGAACAAAAGGCAGATATGCAATTGAAGAGGAGCTTCCGCCATGAGTACCGCGCAAATCGACGAAAAGAAGGTAACGCTGCCGTCAGGAGAGAAGGTTCCCGCATTCGGTCTTGGAACATGGCGCATGGGGGAATCGCGTTCTGCGAGAAAGGATGAGGTCGCCATCGTTCAATATGCGCTTGAGCAGGGCGTCAGGCTGATCGATACGGCGGAAATGTATGGCGAGGGCGGCGCGGAGGAGGTGATCGGCGAGGCGATCAGGGGAAAGCGGGACGGTTTGTTCATTGTCAGCAAGGTCTATCCGCATAACGCATCGCGGAAGGGGACGGTCGCGGCTTGCGAGCGCAGCTTGCGACGTCTGGGCACCAATTCTATCGACCTCTATCTCCTGCACTGGACCGGCAGCATTCCGATTGCGGAAACGCTCGAAGCCTTCATGGCGCTGCGCGATGCGGGCAAGATCCGTTATTTCGGCGTCAGCAATTTCGATGCGGAGGATCTTGCCGAGCTGTGGGATGCGCCCGGCGGCAACGAGATCGCAGCGAACCAGCTTCTCTATAATCTGACGCGGCGCGGTATCGAATGGGAAACGTTGCCCTGGATGCGCTCGCGCGACGTGCCGGTCATGGCCTATTCACCGCTGGAGCAGGCGCGGCTGCTGCGGTCGTCCGAATTGCAGCGTTTCGCCGAGGCCAACGGCATGACGCCTGCGCAAGCCGCGCTGCGCTGGCTTCTCGCGCAGGAGGATGTCATCGTCATTCCGAAGACCACGAAGCGCGACCGGCTCGATGAAGATATCGCCGCGCTTGATGCCGATCTGACGCCGGAGCAGCTTGCGGAACTGGACCGGTTGTTTCCGCCGCCAACACGCCGCGCACCTCTGGATGTTCTGTAGAAGGCAGTCTACGTCCCGTCGTGCCGTGCGCTATGCAGCGCGGGCTGATCACGACGATTACCGGAAGCATTGCTGGCCGCCGAACGACTCTGCAATCAGATACTCAGGCTCGGTCCACTTATAGCAGCCTGTCCTGTTGCAACGGATCGCCCGGCTCTCGCATCGTTGTGGGCAGCCGGCAAAGTCGTTACGCGAACGCAGGTCACATACCTTGCGGCAGATATAGAGCTGCCTGCTGCAAAACTCCGCGACTTCCCGTTCTGTCGGCACTTTGTCAGAGTTCGGAACGTTGTCCGGATTGGTCTGAGGCTGCGACTCGATGTTGGTAGCAAAAGGTGGCGCGCTGGTTCCTGCAGCGCCCGTCTCACCACTTGTCAAAGATTCCGCAGGCCCTTTCGTTACGCTCTTGTCAGGCTCTGGCGGGATGACCGGCGGCAGTTTCACCGGCTCCGGCTGAGGGGGCTGTTGAATGA
>CAYOUP010000064.1:10702-11368 GCA_964407125.1 uncultured Hyphomicrobiaceae bacterium
TCATTCGTTATGCTCTTGTCAGGTTCGGGCGAGATAGCCGGTCGTGAATCCACTGCCTTCGACTGAAGGCGATCCTTTAGTCTGGGTTCCTGTTGAATGACGACGGAAGCGGATCGCGTTTGCCTTTGCTCGTTTCCCTGGAGAACGAGAATGACTTCAATATCGAAATGCCCCGCAAAATCATCGGGAACGGCCAGCCGCAGTGTCTTCAGATCGGAAAGCGAGACCAGCCAATCCTTGCCATTCAAAAAGCCGCTGGAAAGCTTGAACCGGTTCGGAAGTCCACGGATCAGGATAAAGCCGTAAAGATTTTCCGCCGCGCCGGTGACAGAGATGCCCATTGGAACCGTCTGTCCCGACCCGCCGGTAATGCTCGAAACATCGAGTCTGAGAGCCGTTTTCTCCCCGGACTCTTGTTCCTGCGATGCTGCCTGCTGACAAAAGCTGGTGAATTCCGCGAAAAGAAACGTCACCACACAGACAATGAACACTAAGCGGAGATTCACAGGATTTCCCGGTACTTAACACGCTACGCTTCGATAAAAGTTTGACTGTTTATTGGCCAAAATGGGGCGATGACAGGGCAACCCTGCCGATTCAACCGGGGATATGTAATCAGTGCTCAGATCAACTTCATCCGGATGACTGAGCCGGGGGCTGTTCCAC
>CAYOUP010000065.1:0-10292 GCA_964407125.1 uncultured Hyphomicrobiaceae bacterium
GCGGCGAGATCGTCATGCTCGGCCTCGTCGCACTGCCGCAAATGTTCCGCCTCGGCTATGACCGCAAGCTGACTATTGGCCTGATCTGCGCCTCGGGCGCGCTGGCGACATTGATCCCGCCTTCGATCATCATGATCGTCTATGGCCTGTCAGCCGAGGTCGGCATCGGTGATCTGTTCATGGCGGGCGTGGTTCCGGGGACCATGCTCGCGGTCTTCTACGCCGCCTATGTGCTGATCCGCGTCAATCTCAATCCGGCGCTGGCTCCGACGGCATCCGAAGTTGCTGCAATCAAAGGAACCGAGACGAAAATGTCCCGGGAGCGCCTGACGGCCGTTATCCTCTGTATACTGCTTATTTTTTCCGTGATGGGTTCCATATATGGAGGGATTGCATCCGTCACCGAAGCAGCTGCCGTAGGCTGTATTGGATCAATAATCGTTGCTGCGGTGCGTAATCAATTCAAATGGGAGATTCTCAGCGCTGCCCTGATGGGTTCGATGACGACTGTCGGCACGATTGTCTGGCTGGTTCTGGGCGCTGTCTCATTCGTGGGGATCTTCAATCTCGTCGGCGGCGGCGACTTCTTGCGCAGCCTGTTCCTCGATCTTGGCCTTCCGGCGATGGGCGTTATACTGATGATGATGGCGATCCTTGTCGTACTCGGCACATTCATGGAATGGATCGCAATCGTCTTTATAACGGTCCCTGTCTTTGCCCCCGTCGTCATGACTCTCGCGCCGGAACTGGGCCTGACGGAAGATCAGGCAAAAATCTGGTTCGGAATTCTCTTCGTTATGAATATCCAGATCTATTTCCTGTCGCCCCCCTTCGGTCCGGCCTGCTTCTGGCTGAAGTCCGTGGCGCCGAGAGACGTCAGCTTGCAGGAAATCTTCGCATCGGTCCTGCCATTCATTGCAATCCAGATTGTTGGCCTCATCCTTGTGATGATGTTTCCGCAGATCGCCCTCTGGCTTCCCGAGTTCATTAATTAGGAGACTTCCCGATGATTGGCCGCGACACTCAATCCGACATCATGGCCTATGGCTGGACAGCATGGCTTGCCGGTCTCGCGCTCGCCGCGATTCTCATTGGCCTGATTTTCGGTCTTGCCCACCCCATTTCCTGACCGGATATTGCTGATGAGCACGAAAAAGAAATATGAGAACCTGCGAAGCGCCCGGTGGATGGCGCCGGACGATTTCCGTTCATTCGGGCACCGGTCCCGGATCATGCAGATGGGCTACGGTCCGGAAGACTGGGAAGGCAAGCCGGTCATCGCGATCATCAACACCTGGTCCGACGCCCAACCGTGCCATATGCATTTCAAGGATCGTGTCGAGTGGGTGAAGCGGGGCATCCTGCAGGCCGGGGGGTTCCCGATGGAATTGCCCGCGCTCTCTTTGTCGGAAAGTTACGTCAAGCCGACGACGATGCTTTATCGCAACCTTCTGGCCATGGAGACAGAGGAGTTGCTTCGCTCGCACCCGGTCGATGGCGCAGTGCTGATGGGCGGCTGCGACAAGACCACGCCGGGCCTCGTTATGGGCGCGCTATCAATGGGTGTGCCGTTCATCTATCTTCCCGCCGGGCCGATGCTACGCGGCAATTATGCCGGTCAGATTCTGGGATCGGGAACGGATTCGTTCAAATATTGGGATGAGCGGCGCGCGGGCACGATCTCGAAAGAGCAGTGGCAGGGCATCGAGGGCGGTATCGCCCGGTCCTACGGGCACTGCATGACCATGGGCACGGCCTCGACCATGACGGCGATCGCCGAGGCGATGGGCCTCACGCTGCCCGGCGCATCCTCGATCCCGGCGGCGGACGCCAATCATCAGCGCATGTCGGCAAGCTGCGGCCGCCGCATCGTCGAGATGGTCTGGGATGATCTGACGCCTGACAAGATCATCACCAGGGAGGCGATCATCAATGCCGTCACTGTCGCGATGGCAACCGGCTGTTCGACCAACGCCATCATCCATCTGATCGCCATGGCAAGACGTGCAGGCATTTCTCTTGAGCTTGATGAATTCGACAGGATAGGCCGCACGACGCCAGTGCTCGCCAATATACGCCCCTCCGGCAAGAACTATCTGATGGAGGATTTCTTTTACGCAGGTGGCTTGCGGGCGCTCATGAAGCAGCTTGGCGGCAAGCTGATCCATTCGGCCATCACCGTGACCGGCAATCCGATCGGCGAAGGGCTGGATCAGGTTCAGGTCTATAATGAGGATGTCATCCGCCCGCTGAGCAATCCTGTCTATCATGAAGGCTCGATCGCTGTGCTGAAAGGCAATCTCGCGCCCAACGGCGCTGTCATCAAACCGGCGGCCTGCGATCCGAAATATTACGTTCATTCCGGCCCCGCGCTCATTGCCGACAGCTATGCTGAGCTGAAGGAGATCATCAACGACGAGAACCATCCGATGACGCCGGATACCGTCCTCGTGCTACGCAATGCCGGTCCGCAGGGTGGCCCAGGCATGCCGGAATGGGGCATGCTTCCGATGCCGAAAGCGCTGCTCAAGCAAGGTTACCGCGATATGGTCCGCCTTTCGGACGCGCGTATGTCGGGCACATCCTTTGGCGCCTGCGTGCTCCATGTAGCACCGGAGGCTTTCATCGGCGGGCCGCTGGCGCTGCTGCGCAATGGCGACATCATCGAACTCGATATTCCGGGCCGGAGCCTGAACATGCGCGTCAGCGACGAGGAACTGGAACGGCGCCGCGCTGAATGGACCGCACCCGAGCCTCGCTATGAACGGGGCTACGGATATATGTTCTCGAAACATATCGAGCAGGCGGACAAGGGCTGCGACTTCGATTTTCTGAGAACTGAATTCGGTGCGCCCGTGAGTGAGCCGGAGATCCATTGACGTCGTACCCAAGCGGAGAGAACGACATGAAAGAGGACACGATCGAAAAGCTGCGCCATGTTTCGGTGGCCACGCTCTCTACCGCTCTGTTCAAGCGGGGTCTGCGGAACCAGGTGATGCAGGATGTGCGTCCTGTTCGCACTAAGGGCCGCAACATGGTCGGCCCGGCCTTCACGCTGCGCTACATCCCGGCGCGCGAGGACCGCAATACGCTCGCCGGGTTCCGTAATCCTGACCATCCGCAGCGCAAGGCAATCGAGCAGTGTCCGCCCGGCCATGTGCTCGTCATGGACAGCCGCAGGGATGCGCGCGCGGCATCGGCAGGTGACATATTGATCACCAGGTTGATGGTGCGCGGCGGGGCGGGTGTCGTGACCGATGGCGGCTTCCGCGATGCCATGCGCATCGGTGAACTCGACATCCCCGCCTATCATAACCGTCCGTCCAGCCCGACCAATCTGACCATCAACGAAGCCATCGACATGAACGTGCCGATCGGTTGCGGTGACGTGGCGGTGTTTCCCGGCGATATCGTGGTCGGGGACGACGACTGCGTAATCGTGGTGCCGGCGCATCTCGCAGACGAGATTGCCGATGAGGCGACGGAAATGACGGTCTATGAGGACTTCGTCGTCGAGCAGGTCAAGGCGGGCGAAACGATTATCGGCCTCTATCCGGCGACCAAGGAAGAACATCTTCAAAAATTTGCGGAGTGGCGCGCCAGGAACGGGCGATAGATCAGGAAACGGTCAAAGCATCTAGCTCAGCGGCGTTGCGGGTCCAAATTGGAGGAGGCAGTATAAGCGCCAAACTCAGGACGAACAGATTTTGAACAGCGGCAGGCGATCCATGGCACGTTCGTAACCGCAAAAAATCGCGGGCAACACAAGCCCCTGGACAATAGCAAGCACTCAAAAACACCGTGCCTATAGCTGGTTGCTGAGCCTTTTTGCCAAAAAATCTTCAGCGATTTCAATATATTCTGCGCGCTTGCGGAACTGCTCACGAATGTCGCGCCACCGAAAGCGAATCGAGTTGATCACAATCTCACGATCGCGCTTCTTGAAATCGTCCACGACCGGGGCGGCCTCGATCAGCGTTGGCGGGCTTTCGAAGAATGCATTCTCATAGCGCGCGGCTTGCGGCCAGACCGTGCGTTCGGAGCGATCACGGAAGGATGCAATAGCCTCATTTGGATCGCCGTCATCCTCCCGGCCGCTATTCTTGAGTGCATAGGTAAAAAGCTGCATAGCCAGATTTGTTGCCTCATCATGGTCCAGCCCGCCCACACTAGCAACATTCGCGGTTACGAAAATCGTGAGATCCGCGGCGCAGGCGCGATAGACCTTGAGTTGGGCAATGCGCATGGACTCGACAAACTCATCATTTTCGAAATGCGTCGGATAGCTGATCCCCATCCGTTCCTTCAGATATCCGAATAACGATGTTTGTGCGATGTACGCTGCACGTGTTTGCACGAATTCGGCCGTTTCATCGACCGTGGCGATAGGGCCACTCATGAACGTGTTACGGACAGCTGCCGAAATAGCCTCCGGCACCCATTTCAGCACCTGGTTTATAACGTCAGACACGCCAACCCGCCTTTCTCAAGCATTCACGGCTTGTTGCATATTTTCCGCAACACGCCGCTCAAAGATAAAAAGTCATTGGATCATATACCTCTATGACTAAAGGAGGCGTTGACAAATCACGTTACAAATCGGTTTTTAATACATTAGGGGTTTTTTGATGCTGAGTGCATATCCAGGATTACTCAACTCACCCTGTCGTTAGCCGCGTCAGTAGAAACACGGTAACAAAATAAGAGTAGTCAGGTAACAGTCGTTGCCAAGGAGGAAATATGGAAAACGGCCTTTCCGAAAGGGAACGCAAGTATTGGAGCCGAACTCGGGCTTTGACTTTCGTCATCCTTATACTGTGGTTTATCTTCTCATTTGTTGTACCTTGGTATGCCAAAGAACTCAATCAGTATGAGTTCTTGGGATTCAAACTTGGTTATTACATGGTAGTTCAAGGTTCTCTGATCGCGTTCGTCCTATTGATTTGGATCCAGAACTGGGTCCAGGACGGTATCGACAGTTCATCCGGCTATAACAACGAGTAGGGGGCGGCAATGGCGGAAAAAAGTTTTGTCGAAAATCTCCCGAAGATTTACGGCTATTATACAGTTGGCTTTCTGGTCTTTACGGGCTTGATGGCTGTTCTTGAACAGCTTGGCGCTTCTGCAGCGACGATCGGTATTCTCTTCGTTGCCTTCACAATCGTCATCTATGCTGTAATCGGCTGGTTTTCTCGAACCATGCAGGTCGATGCCTATTACGTTGCCGGGCGTGAAGTGCCTCCACTCTTCAATGGTATGGCAACGGCTGCGGACTGGATGTCCGGTGCGTCCTTCGTGGCGCTGGCCGGCGGCATCTATTTCGGCGGCTATGGTTATCTGGCCTTCGTCGTCGGCTGGACGGGCGGCTATGTGCTGGTGAACTCGCTGATGGCGCCTTATCTGCGCAAATTCGGCTGCTACACCGTTCCGGACTTTATCGGAACGCGTTATGGCGGCAACTTTGCCAGATTTATCGCAGTGATCGTTCTTGTCGTTGCATCCTTTACCTATGTGACGGCTCAGATCAACGCGACGGGCACGATCGCATCCCGCGTGCTGTTCATTCCGTTTGAAGTCGGCGTCTGGTTCGGCCTTCTGGGCATCCTGCTCTGCTCGATGCTTGGCGGTATGCGCGGCGTGACATGGACACAGGTGGCGCAATATATCGTTCTGATTATTGCCTATGTCGTTCCGGTTATCTGGATGTCCTACGATCAGGGCTTCGGATTTCCGCACTTCAACTATGGTGCAGCAGCACAGCGCATTCAGGAACTCGAACCTGTGGTCGGACTTGGAACCGCGGCGACGGATTCATTCGCTGGTCTCCGTATTCTGACTACACCGCATTTCGATCCTGGCGATACGATGGACCGCTGGAAATTTGCCACTCTGGCGCTTTGCATGATGGCCGGTACGGCATCATTGCCACACATTCTGATGCGTTACTTCACGACGCCTTCCGTCCGTGCTGCACGTAAGTCTGTGGGATGGTCGCTGCTGTTCATCTTCTTTTTGTACTTCACGGCACCTGCTCTTGCGACGCTGACGAAACTGCAGCTTCTCGATCCGGAGCTTCCGACGGCAATCATCGGCAAGGCCTTCTCCGAAGTCCAGAATCTGGCATGGATCAAGAACTGGAGTTCAGTCGGATTCTTGGCAATTTCGGATAGCAATGGCGACGGCATATTGCAGCTCAACGAATTCTTCATGCGTCCGGACATTGTCGTTCTGGCTACGCCTGAAATCGCTGGCCTGCCTTATGTCATCTCTGGCCTCGTCGCCGCTGGCGGTATGGCTGCTGCGATGTCCACCGCTGACGGTCTGCTGCTCGCGATCGCAAATGCGCTCAGCCACGATCTTTACTACAAGATCGTTGATCCGAAAGCCGATACGCGGACACGCCTTATCGTTGCCCGCATCCTGCTTCTGCTGATTGGTGCCGCCGGTGCCGGCGTGGCCTCGTTGAAGCTGACCGGTATTCTCGGTGCCGTGGCTTGGGCGTTCAACTTCGCGAACTCGGGCCTGTTCTTCCCGCTGGTCCTCGGCGTCTGGTGGAAGAGAGCCAACCGTCCGGGGGCACTGGCCGGTATGATCTGCGGCTTCGCGGCAGGTTCCGCTTATCTCTACTATGTCTTCAGCATGGGCGGCGAGCCGATCCTCGGTCTCGATCACCTGCGCTTTGGCATAGTCGGCATGGCGGTAAGCTTCGTTGCAATGGTCGTCGTGACACTGATGACCGAAGCACCGGATGCGGAAACGCAAGCGATGGTAGACCGGACACGTCTCCCGACAGGAGACGAGATTCTGGCACAAGCGCACTAGCGTATTGTTTCAGTTCGGTTAAAAGAAGGGGCGGGCACGTGTCCGCCCCTTTGTTACATCCAGTCGACGGACCTGCTCATGACTTCGGCATTTCCCATATGGGTTATTGTTCTCGATTATGCTCTCGGCGTGATCATGTGGACACTGATCGGCCGCGTCGCCATGAACCTCTTTCTGCCGGAAGACTCAGATTTCTTCTTCATGCGCGTGTTCGTAAAATTCACGAACCCGGTCATCAGGCTGTTCAAGCCGATCACACCTGGATTCCTGGCGCCGCAGGTCATCCCGCTCTACGTGGCCTGGTTCTTCTACATGTTCCGCTTCTATCTCATGCCCTATCTGCTTGGCTATTCGGTCATGGGTATGCTGTCATTCCCGTTGGAAAGCGACATTGCGCGTGAGCTGCATCATCTGCTGAAATAGCGGACGGCGACATGGACGTCCGCTGCCCGCTTATTATGCGCCACCACCGCACGCGGGCGCGGAAAAGCCACTTACTTGACCACGTAGTTGCATGGTTTGGCGCTGGCCAGGCATATCCATTTGGAGCCGTTCTTGTTGCAGGTGACGCTCTTGTTCTGTGCGATCGACCAGACCGACCACGACAGGCCGAATTGCGCCTTGACCGAGTTCGTCCAGTTCGTGCGGGACTTCTTCTTCGCAATCACCTTGAGCCTGTGGATCCCGTTCGCCTGTGTCGGGTAAGCCTTGCAGGCATAAGCATGGGCCTGACCGGATGGAATCGTGGCCGAGCCCGCAAGGAGAGCGAGCGCGAGAAGCGAGCCGCTTAGCGCGAAGCGATATTTCATGAGTTTTGTTTCCTTGAGTTGAATTGGACGCGGCCGGACCGGCCGTGCTTTGTTAGTCGCGGCTGCGGAGGAAAATGTTCAAAGCAATGGCGCAGGGCCGCGCACCTCTGCGGAGTGGATAGATAAGGCTTTCGCTTTCGCCGCTTCGCGGCCGGACTTATAGTAGCGCCATGAGCACGACCGAAGCAGCCAAATCCGCGGCCAAGCCCGCATTCCCCGCGCCGAAACCGATCGGCCCGGACGACCATATCTATCTGATCGATGGATCGACTTTCATTTTCCGCGCCTATTTCGCCATGTTCAAGGCTGCCCAGGCGCGCGGACGTAGTTTCACCCGCTCCGATGGAACGCCGGTCGGCGCGGTCATGACCTTCTGCAACATGCTCTGGAAGATCCTGCGCGAAGGGCTCGATGGCGGTACGCCCACCCATGTCGCAGTCATTTTCGATCACAAAGGCGGCAGTTTTCGCAACGAGATTTACGACCAGTACAAGGCCAATCGCGACGAGCCGCCTGAAGAGCTTGTCCCGCAATTTCCGCTTATCCGCGAGGCCGTCCGCGCCTTCAGCCTCCTGCCCATAGAACAGAAAGGTTATGAAGCCGACGACCTGATCGCGACCTATGCGCTGGAAGCAGCGAAAGCGGGCGCCAAGGTCACGATCGTTTCAGGCGACAAGGATCTGATGCAACTCGTCGGCCCGTCCGTCGGCATGTTCGACCCCATGCCCGGAAATGAGCGCAGTATCGGCTATGACGAGGTCGTGAAGAAATTCGGTGTCGGACCGGAGCGTGTGGTCGATGTGCAGTCGCTCGCGGGCGACTCTACCGACAATGTCCCCGGCGTCCCCGGTATCGGCATCAAGACCGCCGCACAGCTCATCGAGGACTATGGCGATCTCGATACGCTTCTGGAAAAGGCGGGCGAAATCAAACAGAAAATGCGCCGCGAAAGGCTGCTGGAGTTTGCCGATCAGGCGCGGATGAGCCGGGAGCTTGTGCGGCTGAAAACCGATGTGCCGGTTGAGACGCCGCTTGAGGATACCGGTCTTGTGGAAATCGAGTCCGGCCCGCTGCTGGATTTCATGGCCGAGATGGAATTCACTACTCTGACCAAGCGCGTCGCAACGGCGCTCGGGGCGGACCTTCCCGATTTACCGGCGGCGCGGGCCAAGAATGTCGCTAATGCTGAAGACTCTGGCGAAGCCGCACCGGTTACGGCCGCCGCGACGGCCATTGCCGAAGATCAGAACATGCCTGCGGCGCTTGCCAAGCAACGCCTTGCCGAGATGCGCAAGATTCCCGTTGACGTTTCCGCTTATGAGACTGTTACGACGGCGGAACGGCTGAAAGTCTGGGCGGACGCCGCGCTTGAGCAGGGCTATGTCTGTGTCGATACGGAAACGACGTCACTTGATCCGATGCGTGCCGAGCTTGTGGGGATTTCGCTGGCGCTCGAACCCGGCAAGGCTTGTTACATTCCAGTCGGCCACCGCCCGGCGACGGATGGCCTCGATTTCGATGGTGCGGCGGACATCGAGCAAATCCCGCTTGCCGAAGCGATCGCCATATTGAAACCGGTTTTCGAAGCCGATCACGTTCTGAAGATCGGGCAGAACCTGAAATACGACATTCAGATCCTGCGCCGGAACGGCATCCGCCTTTCGCCGATCGACGATACGATGCTGATGTCCTATGCGCTCGATTGCGGCACGAACTCGCATGGCATGGATGAATTGTCCGAGCGTCATCTGGGTCATAAGCCGATTTCCTTCAAGGACGTCGCGGGCAGCGGTAAGTCGCAAATGACATTCGACCGTGTGGCTGTAAAAGCAGCCACGGAATATGCAGGCGAGGATGCCGATCTCACGCTTCGGCTCTGGAAAGTGCTTGCTCCGCGCCTGCCCGCCAGCGCGCTTATGAGCGTTTATCAGAGGCTGGAGCGGCCGCTCATTCATGTGCTCGCCGATATGGAATATGCGGGCATCAAGGTAGACGCCGCTGTGCTGCGTAAGCTTTCGGGTGAATTTACCGAAGAGCTGGCCGAGTTGGAGAAGACGATTCATCATCTCGCAGGAGAAAGCTTCAATGTCGGCTCGACGAAGCAGCTTTCGGAAATCTTGTTCGGCAAGCTCGGCTATTCGGGCGGCAAAAAGACCGGCAAGGGCGCATGGAGTACGGGCGCGAATGTTCTGGAAGACCTGGCCAACAGCGAAAGTCTGACCGACGACCAGCGGCAATTGCCTTTGAAACTGCTCGAATGGCGGCAGCTTTCCAAACTGAAAAGTACCTACACAGACACGCTGCCGGGTTTCATCCATCCCGAAACCGGTCGCGTCCACACAAGCTACGCGCTCGCAGCCACATCCACCGGGCGGCTTGCCTCCACCGACCCGAATTTGCAGAACATCCCGATCCGCACAGCGGAGGGCCGCAAGATCCGCACGGCCTTCATCGCGGAGCCGGGCCATAAGCTGATCTCTGCCGACTACAGCCAGATCGAGCTGCGCGTCCTCGCCCATGTCGCCGACATAGCGGCATTGAAAAAGGCATTTGCGGACGATCTCGATATTCATGCCATGACGGCGTCCGAGATGTTCGGCGTGCCGATCAAGGGTATGCCGTCAGAGGTGCGCCGCCGCGCCGAATGCAAAAATGCTCCTG
>CAYOUP010000065.1:10302-11269 GCA_964407125.1 uncultured Hyphomicrobiaceae bacterium
CAAGGCGATCAATTTCGGTATCATCTACGGCATTTCCGCCTTTGGCCTCGCGGCAAACTTAAGCATTTCCCGAAGCGAGGCGGCGGACTATATCGCCAAATATTTCGAACGCTTCCCCGGCATCCGCGATTACATGGAGGAGACAAAAGAAGGCGCACGCGAAAAGGGCTATGTCGAGACTGTTTTCGGGCGGCGCATCCACTTCCCCGATATTTCCAGCTCAAACCGTGCAATGCGCAGCTTCTTCGAGCGCGCCGCGATCAACGCGCCTATTCAGGGCACGGCCGCCGATATTATCAGACGTGCAATGATCCGCATGCCGAAGGCTCTGGAAGCCGCCGCGCCGAATGCAAAAATGCTCCTGCAAGTGCATGATGAGCTGATTTTCGAAGCCCCGGACGCGGAAGTCGATCAGACCATCGCAACGGCGGCCAGCATTATGGAAAAATCAGCCGAACCCGCCGCCGTGCTATCCGTGCCGCTCAAGGTCGATGCGCGCGCCGCACTCAACTGGGACGAAGCCCATTAGATGGCAAAGAAAAGCCCCGGAATCCAGCGTCATTCAATAGCTATTCAGGCGGGAAACGCCAAAACGGTTGTCATTTCCAGCTGTCATCGTAAAAGGTCAGATGAGTGGCCGCTTCATGGCAGGACGATGAATGTGAGTAGAGGAGGCGTTGATGTCGACGATGCAAGGCGTAAACATGCGGGCAAGCACAGGGAAAGTCTGGAAGGGAACCGCGGTTGGCGGCATCCTGTTTACCGCGATCAGTGCATATGAACCGGTCAAGGATGTGTATATGAAGATCTACAATCCGGATTATGCCGGGATCGTGTCGGTTCCGTTTGCCGAACAGCAATTCGAGCTTGCCGACAAGAATGCCGACTGCTTCCTCAACATGAAGCGCGCGAAGGTACAGGTCACGCCTGATCTGGCCATTTCCTATGGCGCATGCCCCAACAACAA
>CAYOUP010000066.1:0-11202 GCA_964407125.1 uncultured Hyphomicrobiaceae bacterium
CTATCTCCTCTCGCTTGTGAAAGGCTGTGAGAATGTCCCCTGAGGAACTTAAATCAAGAATCTCGACCGGTCTTTTGTCTTTTCCGGTGACGCATTTCAGGGACGACGGTTCACTGAATCCGGATAGTTACCAGTCACAAGTGGAATGGCTCGCAGGCTTCGATGCGGCAGCATTATTCGCTGCCGGGGGGACGGGTGAATTCTTTTCGCTGACGCCGGAGGAACTGGGCGATGTCGTCAAGGCGGCCAAACAGGCGGCGGGATCGGTTCCGATCATTTCCGGCTGTGGCTATGGCACCGTGATCGCAAAAGATATCGCTGCACGCGCCGAGAAAGCCGGAGCGGACGGTTTGCTTCTATTGCCCCATTACCTGATCCGCGCGCCGCAGGAAGGACTCTATAACCATATCAAATCGGTCTGCTCATCAACGAGCCTCGGCGTGATCGTTTACAATCGCGACAACAGCGTTCTTGGCGTTGAGATTCTCAAGCGGCTCGCCGATGAATGCCCCAATCTGATCGGCTTCAAGGACGGCACCGGAAATATCGGACTGGTGCGCGAAGTTACCGCCACTCTGGGCGACCGGCTCTGCTATGTCGGCGGCATGCCGACCCATGAGCTCTTTGCGGAAGCTTATTACGGCGCCGGTGTGACAACCTATTCATCCGCGGTGTTCAATTTCATTCCCGGACTTGCCTTGCGCTTCTTCAATTCGCTGCGCGGCGGAGACGGCGAAACCGTTCGCGCCATTCTGAAGGACTTCTTTTTCCCTTTCGCAGCGCTTCGTGACCGGCAACCGGGATATGCCGTCTCGGCAATCAAGGCCGGTGTCCGGATCGCAGGATATCGTCCGGGGCCCGTGCGTCCGCCGTTGACGGACCTGACGCCGGAAGAAACGGAAATATTGCGGCAGTTAATCGAGAAAGTGCGCGGTTATAGCGCCGCCGCCTGATCGGGATGCTCAGACATTCTCATGGGCTGCAAGTACTGGACAGAAACACCGGATCGATTCAGGCTAAATCCGCTCCATCACGCACCGGGACCAAACAGCTAGTGCCACGTCGCGGTTGAAGCAAAAACGTAGCCCGCCCCGTAGACAGTGCGAATGTGCGTCGGTTGGCGCGGGTCATCTTTGAGTTTTTTGCGTAAACGCGAGACACGAACATCTATCGCGCGGTCATAGTTTTCGTCGCCTGCCGAGACACAAAGATCGAGCAGAAACTCCCGGCTCAAGACGCGGCCCTGGGCTTCCAGAAATGCCCGCAGAATCTGCAAGTCAGCTTTACTGAGCGTCGTAACCTTATTGTCGGGTGATGTGAGCTGGAAGCTGCCAAAATCGACACGCCATCCTGCAAATTCGGCTGACTCGTACTTTGTTTGTCCTAACGTAGCCGGCTGGACAGCTTCCATGCGGCTGCTGATACGGCGCAGAACCGTCTTCACCCGGGCAACAAGCTCCAACGGATCGACCGGCTTAACGACATAATCGTCGGCACCATAATCAAGACCTTTCAACTTGTCATCCAAACCGCCACGGCCGGTTACAATAATCGTCGCTATCCTCCCACACGACAGGAGGTTGCGCAAAACCGACAGGCCGTTGCCGTCCGGCAGTCCCAGATCGACAATGCATAGAATGGGAGGACTTTCATTGATACGCCGAACGAAGCTGCGCAGATCGCCAAATTGCTCCGTTTCATAACCTTCGGCATTCAGGGCGCGAGCATAAATTGTGGCGATGTCGCTATCATCTTCCAGAATGTAGATACGGTGTGCGGTGCTGTGCATGACAACAGCTTACTCCGGGAATGCTTCACGGAAGGCGCGCATAAGTATACGGCGGCCAAATGGCTTTTGCAGGATGCGAATATCAGGCACAGCTTCCTGCAACCCTTCGCGGCCATAGCCCGTCATCATTACGATCCTGATGTCCGGGCGAGCAGCATTCAGGCGTTGAGCAAGTTCCAGACCGGAATATGCTCCCGGCATGGCGATATCACTCAGAATGAGCGTGATACCCTGAATTGTCTGGACGAGATCGAATGCTTCCGGTGCGGTATGCGCCTCAATCAGTCTGCAACCCATCGCGACCAAATCGCGCCGAATTACGCTGCGGACCTCATCATCATCCTCGACAAGAAGGATCAGTCCATCTTTCAGCTCTTTGGGCAGGTTGCCGAGCGGTTCGTCCGGCAATGCTACGCCGGGCGCACAGGCGGGCAGCAGAAGCTGGAATTCCGAGCCGCTGCATTCGCGGCTTGTCATGCGTATCGCACCATGAGAATCCTGAACAAAGATATGCACAATGGTCAGTCCGAGGCCGGAGCGATCATGATTGTTCTTTGTCGAAAAGAACGGGTCGAAAACCTTATCCATCACTTTCGAACTCATGCCGACACCATTATCGGCAACGCGCACCTCTATATAGTTGCCGATCCGGAGGCTCAACTCTGCGGCTTCTCGCTCGGTCACTGAATGAGGCTCCACTGCGATGGTAATGCGACCATCCGTTCGGAGAGCATCACGCGCATTGACGGCAAGGTTGAGCAGGCTGGTTTCGAGCTGCGCCGGATCAACAAAACCGAAACATGGGAGATCAGGCGAGTCGACGATGATCTCGGCTTCTTCAGGAAGCGATGGTTTCACCAGTTTGGCGATGTTGCGTGCTGTTTCGGCAATATCGACAGGCGCCGGCTCCAGAGGCTGGCGCCTGGCAACGGCAAGAAGACGACGTGTCAAATCGGCGCCGCGCCTGGCTGCGCGTATGGCGGGGTTCAGCATTTCTTGCCGCTGCTCTTCGCCGACATATGGCTCAAGCGGCTTCAGATTGCCGAGGATCACGGTTAGCAGATTGTTGAAGTCATGTGCGATGCCGGAGGAGAGTTGGCCAAGGGCCTCCATTTTTTGCGCTCGAAGCAACGCGGCAGCCGCCTGTTTCTGGCGAGTAACATTGATTGTCAGCACATAAAAGCCGCTGGACCCATCCCCATGGTCGCGCTCTGGCCTCAGGAAGGTCCGCGTATCCAGCACACGCCCGTCGGGAAAGTCGATTTCCAGATCGAAGTCTAGTGCTTCGCCCGCAATCGCGCGGTCGAAAAACGGCTGCACGGTGGCCATTGTCTGCGGCGAAAGAACCTCGCGCGGAAGCATTCCGATCAGGTCCGATGGCGCACGGCGATACGCAGTGGCAAAACGGCGATTGACGAAATCGAAAGTCTGATCGCAGCCCAGATAAGCGATGCCGGCCGGCACCTCATTGGCGATCAGTCGGAGCCGTTCCTCATTGCGGCGCAGATCCTCGGTCTGACGCAAGAGGCGGCTTTCCAGGCTCAACTCGCGGCGGCGCTGATCTGTGATATCGGTATAGACTGTCGCAAAGCCACCCCCCGGCAACGGCCATCCGGATATCCGCAGAACGATGCCATTGGGGCGTGTGCGCTCAAGCGTATGGACCTTGAACTGACGGGCAACAGCGACGCGCTCACGGACCATCTCTTCGATATCCCCAAGCCCATACTCGCCGCGCTCCGCATTATACCGGATCACATCCTCGAAATCCGTACCGGATTGCATAAGCTCCGGCGGCACATCGAGTAGCTCATAAAGCCGCTGGTTGGAAAAGATGAGCTTCAGATCTGCATCGAATATGGTTATGCCTTGGTCGATCTTGTCGAGCCCGGCCTGAACAAGGCTGAGCGCGCCGCTATCCAGCCCAGAGGCGGTATCCGTGGAAGGCCGGACATGACCATTGTCCGCCGAGGGCGGAACATGCGATTGATTGCCGGTGCTGAAGACATTGCCACGCAAGGACATTTCCTCTTTGGTCGACGCGACTTCGGCAAAACGCCGCGTCAGCATATCTTTTTTGCAGCATGATGCTTTTGCAAAAGTCTCGCAACACTCTCGTGGCACATTGCATGACAAACACGGAGAAATGGTTCGAAGCCCGGTCATAAAACGAGCCGGTTTAACGAATTGGGAAATGCTCACCGTCAGCACAGCGCTGGCTGTAGGAGGACGCTTTGGACCGATCGGTTGCCCGAGGCGATTATTTGCTGGATGTGCGCAATGTCTCACTGCGGTTTGGCGGCGTGCGTGCGCTGAACAATGTCGGTTTTCAGGTGAACAAGGGCGAGATCTTCTCGATCATCGGGCCGAATGGCGCGGGCAAAACCTCCATGCTCAACTGCATTTCCGGGCGCTACAAGCCGAATGAAGGCGAGATTGTCTATCGTGGCGAGTCGCTCCTTGGTCGCTCCATCAACGACCGCGCCAAGCTCGGCATTGGCCGCACCTTCCAGAATCTGGCGCTGTTCGGCCATATGAGCGTGCTCAACAACATCCTCGTCGGCCGCCATCACCTGCTGAAGAACAACTTCCTGACCGGCATGGCCTACTGGTTTGGCGGCGCGCAACGCGAGGAGCTGGAACATCGCCGCAAGGTCGAGGACATTATCGACTTTCTTGAAATTCAGGATGTGCGCAACGAGCCGGCCGGAACGCTCTCCTACGGCCACCGCAAGCGCGTCGAGCTGGCCCGCGCTGTCGCCATCGAGCCGGAGGTCATTCTGCTGGATGAGCCGATGGCAGGCATGAACCTCGAAGAGAAGGAGGATATGGCGCGCTATGTCCTCGATCTCAATCAGGAATTCGGCATGACTATCGTCATGATCGAGCACGATATGGGCGTCGTCATGGATCTGTCGGACCGGGTGATCGTGCTGGACTTCGGGAAGGTGATCGCGAGCGGAACGCCCGACGAAGTCATGGCCAACGAGCACGTCAAACGCGCCTATCTCGGCGAGGAAGATGCGTATCTCGACGATCTCGACGAGGATGCAAAAGCGGAGGCGGTGAACGTATGAGCGCACACCTCCATGTCAGCGGCGACGAGATCGGCTGGCCCGCCGCGCCCGCAACGCTTGCTGACGTCAGCAAATACAACACACTGCCCAAGCTGCTTGTCCACAATGCCAAGAGCTACCCGCGCGAAATCGCCCAGCGCGAGAAGGAATACGGGATCTGGATCGCCTATAGCTGGGCCGATTGTGAGCAGCATATTTCGCGGATGGCAGCCGGCTTTGCCGGGCTTGGCGTAGGGCAGGGTGATGTCGTGGCGTTGATCGGCGACAATCGCCCCGAATGGGTGTGGGGCGAAGTGGCGACGCATGCCTGCCGCGCCATGAGCCTTGGCATCTACCGCGACGCGCTTGAGGAGGAAATCCGCTATCTGATCGGTTATGCCGAGCCGAAAATCATCGTTGCAGAGGACGAGGAACAGGTCGACAAGCTGCTTGAACTGGGTGACTCGATCCCGAGCGTAAAGCACATCGTCTATACCGACCCGCGCGGCATGCGTAAATATGACGATCCACGCCTGATGCGGCTGGAAGATCTTGAGACGCTGGGCGAAGTAGCCATCAATGCCGATCCTGAGCTGTTCGCCAGAATGGCCGCCGCGACCGACGGCGAGGATGTCGCCGTGCTTTGCACCACGTCCGGCACGACGGCGCACCCCAAGCTTGCGAAGTGGAAGGCCCGCGCTTTTCTTGGCCACGCCTACAGCTATCTGCGTGCCGATCCACGCGAGCCGGGCGAGGAATATGTGGCCGTGCTGCCGCTCTCCTGGGTCATGGAGCAGATGTATTCCGTCGCCTGGAATTACATCGCGCGGATGATCGTCAACTTCCCCGAGGAAGAGACGACGACCATGGCCGATCTTCGCGAGATCGGGCCGAATTTCATCCTCTATTCGCCGCGCGTCTGGGAAGTGGTCGCCGCCGACATCCGGGCGCGGATCATGGATTCGGCCAAATGGAAGCGCGCCATCTACCATTGGGGCGTGAAGGCGGGCACCCGCGCGATCGACGCAGGCCACAACTCGCTGCTCGCCGATTTCCTCCTGTTCCGTGCGCTGCGCGACAGGCTTGGCCTGACCAATCTGCGTTCCGCTGCAACGGGCGGCGCGGCGATGGGGCCGGACACCTTCAAATTCTTCCTCGCAATGGGTGTGCCGCTCAAACAGCTTTATGGCCAGACTGAAGCGCTCGGCGCGCATACGATCCATGCCGGCGGCGATGTGGACAATGAGACGGTCGGCTATCCGATGCCGGGCTGCCATCTCAAGATCAGGGACCCGGACCCCGAAGGGCTCGGCGAAATCCTCGTCAGGCACTCGAACATGATGTCCGGCTATTACAAGATGGATGAGGAAACGGCGGCAAGCTTCGACGCCGATGGCTGGTTCATGACGGGCGACGCCGGCTATCTAACGGACAAGAAACACCTGGTCGTCGTCGACCGCATCAAGGATCTCTCCGTCACATCGACCGGCGTTCGCTTCTCCCCGCAGTTCATCGAGAACAAGCTGAAATTCTCCACTTACATCGCGGAAGCGGTCATCCTCGGCAAGGACCGGCCCTATCTGGCGGCGATGATCTGTATCCGCTTCGCAATCCTGTCGAAATGGGCCGAGGAGCGCCGCATCAGCTTCACCACCTATTCCGATCTGGCAACGCGGCCCGAGGTCTACAAGCTGATCCGCGAGGAGGTCGAGCGCGTCAACGCCACGCTGCCCGCCCAGCAGCGCATCAGGAAATTCCTGCTGCTCTACAAGGAGCTGGACGCCGATGATGGCGAGTTGACACGCACCAAGAAGGTCCGGCGCGGCGTCATTGCCGACAAATATGACGACATCATCGAGGCGATCTATTCCGGCGCTGATCATGTCGATGTGGACACGGTGATCCACTTCCAGGACGGCTCGAAGCAGCGTGTTGTCGCCAAGCTGACAATCGACGAACCGCAGACGGTTTTTGCAGACGATAGGCACGCTGTAAGGGAGGCCGCCGAATGAATGTCGAACTGCTCGCCCAATTGCTGATCAACGGCGTCATCGTCGGCATGCTCTACGGCGTCGTCGCCATGTGCTTCGTGCTGATCTACAAATCGACGCAGGTCGTGAACTTCGCGCAAGGCGAGTTTGTCGTGCTCGGCGCGTGGGTGTGCTGGACGATGGTCGTGCAGATGCAATTGCCTTTCGCGCTGGCCTTCATCTTCACGCTGATCTTCATGACATTGTTCGGCATCATCGTGCAGGTCGTGCTGTTGCGTCCGCTTGTTGGCGAGCCAGTGATCTCCGTCATTATGGCAACCATCGGCCTCGGCATTTTCATGCAGGCGCTGATGAACTGGATCTTCGGCAATAACACAGAGCGTTTCCCGAATGTTTTCGGCGAGGGGACTGTGTCAATCGGCGGACTGAATGTCGAGACGGCCTATCTCATGAGCCTCGTGCTCTCGATCCTCGTCATGGTCGCCTTCTTCTGGTTCTTCCGCTATTCGCGCTGGGGGTTGGCGATGCGTGCGACGGCCTATAATCAGCAGGTGGCGCAGTCGCTCGGCGTTTCTGTCGGCAAGGTTTTTGCGATGGCCTGGGCGATCTCGGCGGTGGTATCCGCGATTGCGGGCGTTGTCATCGGGCTGGTCAATGCGGTCTCGAACAGCCTCGCCTTTATCGGCATCAAGGTATTCCCGGCAGTGATCGTCGGCGGGCTGGATTCCATCGTCGGCGCGGTCGTCGGCGGGCTCATTATCGGCATTTTAGAAAATCTCGCCGAATTCGTCGACGGGCAATATTTGCAAGTCGGGAATATGTACACGGTCGCGCCGTTCTACGCGCTGATCATCATTCTTATGATCCGTCCCTACGGCCTGTTCGGGACGCCGGATATCGAGCGGGTATAACGGCATGGCGCATATTCCTGATCCAAGACCATGCGGCGATTTCCGTACCTCCTATCGCAGTGATCAGGCACTGTTTCATAGCCGCGTCGATCGCTGGGCCGTGATCGGTTCGATCGTCTTCGTCGCGCTGACGCCGTTCTGGGCCGACAATTTCGTACTCAGCCAGCTCATTTTGATCGGCATTTACGGCATCGCCGCGCTGGGGCTCAACGTACTCGTCGGCTATACGGGGCAAATCTCGCTCGGACACAGCGCGTTTTTCGGCTTCGGTGCGTTCGCATCGGCTTGGATTTCCTCGAAAGGTATTCCCGTTCTGATCGCCATCCCGCTGGCCGGACTGATGACGACGGCGGTTGGCATGATCTTCGGTTTGCCCGCCGCGCGTCTCAAGGGGCTCTATCTGGCCATCGCCACGCTCGCCTCGCAATTCATCCTGCAGGATTTTTTCGCCCGGGCCACGTGGTTTACGGGCGGTCCATCCGGCTCGCTTGCGGAAACGGCGACTCTGTTCGGCTTCGGCTTCGATGATGACCAGAAATATCTCTATCTGGTGCTGTTCTGGGTCGTCATTTCGTTCCTCGCCGTTTCAAACCTGATCCGCACACGCGATGGTCGGGCGTTGGTTGCCGTGCGCGACCATTATCTGTCGGCGGAGATCATGGGCATCAACCTGACCAAATACAGGGTGATGTCTTTCGGCATATCCAGCTTCTTCGCCGGGATAGGTGGCGCGCTTTACGGGCATTATCTCGGCTTCGTTTCGGGCGAGGCGTTTACCATCCTGCTGTCCATCCAGTTTCTGGCGATGATCATCATTGGCGGGCTCGGCTCGATTGCCGGATCACTTGTCGGCGCTGCATTCATTCTGCTGCTGCCGCTCGTCATGGAAGTGCTGGCGGCCAATGCGGCAATAATCTTCCCTGCGATGGAGCAGGGTGTTCCCTACATAAAGCAGATGTCGGTTGGCGCGGCGATCATTCTGTTTCTGGTGCTGGAGCCTGAGGGGCTCATGCATCGCTGGCGGCTCATTCGGGCGAGCTGGAAACTTTATCCGTTCTCGCATTAGCGGGAAAAGGTTGAAAGGACGCGCCGGGCGGCCGGGCTCGTCTTTCGAGAAACAAACGGGCCGCCAATTGGAGGAAGCATGTCATATTTGCGTAGTATCGCAGTGCTAGGCGCCTCGCTGGCCTTAGGGCTCGGCGTCGCCAAAGCACAGGATTCCGTTCTCGTCGGCCATCTGGTGGACTATACGGGCGCAACGTCCTTTGTGGGTAAGCATTATGGGCCGGGCGTCGCCGATGCCGTCAAATACATCAACGAAAATGGCGGCATTGACGGCACGAAAATCAATCTTGATACAGTCGATTATAGCTATAAGGTGCCCGAAGCCATCGCCCAATATAAGCGCTGGACAACGCAAGGCATGGTGTTCATGCAGGGCTGGGGCACGGGCGATACCGAAGCGCTGATCTCCTTTGTCGCCAAGGACAAGATCCCGGTCATCTCCGCCTCCTATTCCGCGCATCTGACCGACCCGACAGGCAAAAATCCAAATACGAAGAAGCCCGCGCCCTATAATTTCTTCTACGGTCCTTCCTATTCAGACGCCTGCCGCGCACTTGTTCAGTGGGCTGCCGAAGATGCCAAGGCCAAAGGTATCGAAAAGCCGACCTTCGTGCATACGGGCGACAACCATCCCTATCCGAACGCACCGAAAGAAGCCTGCGCCGCTTACGCAAAGGAACTCGGCCTGACGGTTGCCCCGCCGGTCGTCGTGCCGCTTGCTCCGGGCGACTTCAAGGCGCAGTGCCTGACCATCAAGGAGACCGGGGCACAATATGTCTATATGGGCAATCTGGGCGGCTCGGTCGTCTCGCTGCTGAAATCCTGCGCAACGGTTGGCGTCGAGGCCACCTATATGGGTAATCCGTGGGCTGGCGACTACCTGACCATTCAGGCGGCTGAAGCGAAGAACCTCATCTTTCCGTCCTCGACGCCGTTCTACGGACAGGACGTTCCGGGCATGGAACTGGTCAAGAAGATCGTCGAGAACGGCCAGGGCATGGGTGATCAGAAGCCCACCCACCATTACATTCGCGGTATCTGCGCTGCTTACTACATGAAGGAAGCAATGGAATGGGCAAAGGCTAATGGCGGCCTGACTGGCGAGAATATCCGCAATGGCTTCTATCAGAAGAAGGATTGGGTGCCCGCCGGGCTTGAAGGCGTCTGCCTGCCGTCGACTTGGACGCCGGAAGACCATCGCGGCTTGCTGACTGTCGCCATCAATCGTGGCTCTTACGAGAATGGCGAAGTCAAGATCGAGCGTATTGCTGAAACCACGCTGCCACGCCGGGACGACTGGCTCGGACAGTAAGGAAATAGAGTTACCCCGGCCAGCCAGAAGCTTGGCCGGGCTATTCGAACACAGCTCTAACCGGGTGCAAGATGGCCGCGATAGCAGCAGAGAGTTTGGACGGTGCCGCCGCCAGCGCTCCGGCGACGGACAATATCCTCGAAGTGAAGAACATTGAGGTCGTGTTCAGCGACGTGATTCTCGTTTTGCGGGGTATGTCAATGGACGCCAAGCGCGGCAAGATTACTGCACTGCTCGGCGCAAATGGCGCGGGTAAATCGACCACGCTGAAGGCGATTGCAGGTCTGCTGCACACTGAGGACGGCGAGATCACGCGCGGCGACATTGTTTACGACGGCGCTAACGTCACGCATCAGCCGGCGGAGCGCAAGGTGCGCAACGGTGTCTTCCTCGTTATGGAAGGACGCGGCATCGTTCAGGACATGAGTATCACGGAGAATTTGCGGCTCGGTGCCTTTAGTCGCCCAAAGGCCGATCTCAAATCCGAAATGGCGGAGATTTTCGAGTTCTTCCCGCGTCTCAGAGAGCGCAAAGGGCTGGCAGGCTATCTCTCGGGCGGGGAGCAGCAGATGTTGGCGATTGGCCGCGCACTGATGGCCCGCCCCAAGCTGATTCTGATGGACGAGCCTTCGATGGGTCTTTCGCCGCTGCTTGTGAAGGAAGTCTTCGGCATCATCCGGCGGCTCAATCAGGAGCTGGGTATCTCGATCCTGCTGGTCGAGCAGAACGCCAATATGGCGCTGCAGGCCGCCGATTACGGCTACATCATGGAAAATGGCAAGATCGTTCTCGACGGCCCGAGCGAGGCGCTGGCGGAGAATGAAGACGTGAAAGAATTCTATCTCGGCGGTGGTGAGCGGCGCTCCTTCCGCAATGTGAAATCATTCAGACGGCGGAAGAGATGGCTTTGATTTTGACGCAAGCCGACTTGCCGGAGGCCACACATGGATGCCTATGATTCTCTTGAAACACGCAATCCGTCCGAGCGGGAGCGTCAGCTTTTCGAGACCTTGCGTGCTCATGACGTCCGTGCGAAATCGGCCTTGCCTTACTATGCGCGGCTTCTGGCTGACGTCGA
>CAYOUP010000067.1:0-11199 GCA_964407125.1 uncultured Hyphomicrobiaceae bacterium
GCCGCCAGAAGACATCCCCGGCGGTGACCGCCCGATGATGGGCTTCGAGACGCTGACGCTGGCGCCGTATGACCGTACACTGATTGATGTTGCGTTGCTGAGCGAAGACGAAATAGCCTGGATTGATGCCTATCACAGCCGCGTCTTCAAAGAGCTTGGCAGCCAGGTCGATGACGAAACGCGGGAGTGGCTGAAGGAGGCAACGGCTCAATTGCAGCGCACATGATAAGGATGGCGAGACGCATTATTGGGTCTTGAGGAATGCGGCCTCGGCGTCTTCCCGGTTCATGCCGGAAGCCAGAAGTCCGGCCGGGGTCCAGCCATGCCGCTCAATGGCGAGATTCACCAGGAGCCTGTAGTAATTATAGAGTCCCGAGCGCGACGGACTCATTATGGGATCGTCTCGCTTGAGCGCTTCCAGCATTTCGTCAGTATCGTGCAAGCCCGGCAGTGCAATACGGTCCGCCATTCCCTCATTGAGCCAAATCGCGATATTCAGAAATCGCCAGGCGCCGATTTGTTCACCGATCAGCGTATGGCCGATCTCATGTGCCGCAAAATAGGCAAGTGTGCGCGGTGGAGCGGCAGGATTGCCGCTTGGGCCGATGACACGGTCCGCCGAAATGTCCGCTTCGCGGATAAAGACGTTGTGCGTGATCGGGTAATAATTCACTCCGCCAACGGAGTGTTTCCAGAGGAATGTCAGGTACCTGCGCCATGGTTTGTTGACGATGAATATTCGGTGCATTCCGTCGCGGTGATAGAGAGGCGACTGTGAAAGGCGGCGCTCCACGTCCGCGATCAGCCTGCGTCCGCTTTGTTCATCAAAGGGCTTGTCCGACCAGATTTCGAGATGTTCGCCGTGCAGGTTGTGAGCGAAAAGCGGCTGCGGGTAGGAGATGATTGCTATCGGACAAAGCACGATAATCGCAGCCAGAGCGATCGTCGTGCCGAGTACTCGTCGTAAATATTTCATTTAGAGCACCCTCATATAGCCTTGCTGTCTCTGCCAAATTATTGAGAGAAGAAGTCTTCGAGCCAGCTCTTTTTCCTCGGGGCTCCGGTATCGCCCGAGCTGGCGACCGGTGTGCCTAAAGTCGTGTCGTTCCTGCCGATCGCGCCGGTTTCGCTGAACAGGTTATCCCAGATCGAATTGCTCGCAGGGCGTCTCTCGCGCGACTGGCCGGCAAGTTGATTGGTGCCAGGCAGAAAGGCCGGTTCCTTGTTGAGATGGGCGTAAACCATCAGGTCACGCCAGATCTTCGTCGGCAGCGATCCGCCGGTGACACGCTTCATTGGCGTGAAGTCATCATTGCCGAGCCAGATGCCCGCGACATAATAGGCGGTATAGCCAATAAACCATGCGTCTCGGTAATCCTGCCCCGTGCCGGTCTTGCCGGCCGCCGGATGCGGATCGAGCGACGCCTTTTTGGCCGTCCCGTAGAGGATCGTGGTGGTCAGCATGTCGTTCATTTCCCCCACATGCTGCGGGCTGATCACACGGCCCCAGTTTATCCGTCCTACGTCGTAGACGACATTGCCGTCGGCATCCTTGACGGTCTTGATGATATGCGGCCGTGCACTGAAACCGCCATTTGCGAAGGGCACGTAGGCTGAGACGAGTTCGAGCAGCGATACGCCGGATGTACCGAGCGCAATGGAGGCGTTCGGCTCAAGCTTGCTTTCGATGCCGAGACGATGGGCCGTTTTGACGACCTCGTCACGTCCAACCCATTCGCTGAGTCTGACCGCCGCCGTGTTCATGCTCTTGGCGAGGGCTTCGCGAAGTGTCACATCGCCATGATAGCGGTCATTGTAATTGGCGGGTGCCCAGTTGCCGATCCGAAGCGGTGCATCACGCACCAGCGAGTCCGGCGTCAGGCCTTTTTCAAGCGCTGTCAGGTAAACGAAGGGCTTGAAGGTTGAACCCGGTTGCCGTCTGGCCACCGTGGCGCGGTTGAACTGGGTTTTCTGGTAATCGCGCCCGCCGATCAGCGCGCGAACAGCCCCCTCACGATCTATGATGACAGCAGCGGCTTCACCGGCATTATAATCCGCGCCCTCCCGGTCCATGTGGTCCTGCACTGTGCGCTGGGCGACGGCCTGAAGCTCATAGTCGATCGTTGTCTCGACCACCATATCGGACTTCAGATCCAGCCCAAGCTCGGGAAGCTTCTGCACGACCGCGTCTATGACGTAGCCGTAGCTTTCCTGCGGCAGATGGGTGCGCAGTGATGGGGGATTATCGACGGCCTCGAAATACTCCGCGTCCGATATCTCGCCTGCTGAGCGCATCGCGCTGAGAACGACCTTGCCCCGCGCCAGGGACCGCTCGAAATCGTTAGTGGGCGCGTAATAGGTCGGCGAGCGTATCAGCCCCGCCAGAATCGCCGCCTCATAAACGTTGATCTCGCTGACATCCTTGCCGAAATAATGCTGCGTGGCTGCTGCAACCCCGTAATTCCCGCCGCCGAAATAGATCCGGTTCAGATAAAGCTCCAATATTTGATCTTTCGTCAGCCGGTATTCCAGCGACAGCGACAGAAGCACCTCCTCGATTTTGCGCCAGTAGGTTCGGTCGGGCTTGAGGAAAAGCACCTTGACGAGTTGCTGAGTGACGGTGCTGCCGCCTTCAACGACACGGCCAGCGCGATAGTTTCGGAAGAAGGCGCGGATGATACCGAGCGGGTCGAAGCCGTAATGATAGTAAAAGCGCCGGTCTTCTGTCGTCAGAACCGCCTGTATCAGATGAGGCGGCATTTTGCTCAAGGGGACGTGGCTTCGCCGCAGTCCCTTCTCCGAGATTACATGATTGTCGAAGGAGAGGATCGTGATCTTGGCGGGCTGTTTGCTGAGACCGGCCGACAGTGGGTCCTCCGCCGTCAGCGAATAGACTGCGACCGCGCCAGCGAGGATGACGGTGAACCAGACCGCCGCGACGGCACCCCAATAGAGAAGAAAAAGAGTGGCGCGGACCTTGAAAGACCGCTGCTTCTTCGGTTTTTCACTGATAATACGTTTTGCACCCTTGTCCGTCTTGCGGAACAAGCGCTTGATCCGGCCTGGAAGCGGTTGCTTTGGCTTGTCCTCGATCGCGGATTCGCTTTCAGCCTCCGCCTGGGCTTCCTGCTCCTTGCGAATGAAACTCGGCATGGGCTCATCGTCGGCGAGACCGGCATCCTGCGCCAGCGGACCTGACTGCTCGGCAAAATTCTGCTCGGTCACGGCGCGCAGCCTGTCACGCTCCGCTTCAGCTTTTTCCTCAATCGTCGCGACCAGCGACTTATGCGTGCCGTGAAAGAAAAAGGGGCGTTCGTTCTGATCGTCAGTCGCCATTATGTGCGATCCAGTGAGAAGCCGCGAATTAAGCGATATACAGTCCTGCCTTATCTGCGTCTAGTGGAGCGAATTTAACATTTGAGTCCCGGTTGCGGCCAAGCTCATCTTCAAAAGTTAAATTCAAAGGCTCCACTCGAAACATATACTGAGCTAGCGCAGGCACTCTTGCTCCGTAAAATGAAAAGAAATTTTGTCATTAAGGGGACGGAAGGCATATGCGACTTTATGAACACCGTTCCGGTCAGGCGCCGCAGATACCGTAATTTCCACTATGGCAATCGTTCAGGAATACCCCTTTAAGTTGTAATTGGTTTGTGACCTGGAGTGATTGACGATGTCGAGCCGTATTGTAACTGCTGCTTTTCTTTTGCTTTGCGCGCTGTTCCACGGGACGCCGGAAGCCAGGGCTGGATGTTACGAGAATGTCGGCTGCTCAAATCGGGAGCATTTTCCCAGCGATGCGCTGAAGCATTTCAGTTGTCAAAATCTGGCTTTTCTGCGCAACAGCATCTATGCAGAAAATGGCTACTGCTTCAAAAGTACTGAATACAGCGCCATCTTTCTGAAAGAGACCTGCCGTTTCAACAACGATGCCGATGTTCCGCTTAACGATTATGAACGCGCCAATATTACTGCCATTGTCGAAGCCGAGCGGGGCAAGGGCTGCCGTTGAGGCTGGAACGCTTCTACTGAAGGTGCTTCGATAATGCTGCCGATAATCAAGCCGCTTGAATCAAAGGATTATCATCCCGTTCTTGCTCTGAACGAAGCCAGCGTGCAGTTCACAGCGCCGCTCGATTTGAATGAGCTTACTGCCCTTATCGACCAGTCGCGTTACGCGCGCGGGATCGGCGAGCCGTTACAGGCTTTCCTGATCGCGATGGACGAAAAATCGTCTTATGACAGCATGAACCATCTCTGGTTCCGAGAGCGTCATCCGCGCTTTCTCTATATTGACCGGATCGTAGTCGATCAGGCGGTGCGCGGAAACGGCTTTGGGCGCGCACTCTATGCCGACCTTATCGCATTTGCGCAGGATGGCGGCTATGACCGGGTGTGCTGCGAAGTCAATTTCGATCCGCCAAATCCGGTCTCGGACGCATTTCACAAGGCGCTTGGCTTCGAGGAAACCGGGCGCGCAACCTTTCATGATAGCTCGAAAACAGTGCGCTATCTGGAGAAGGCGATCTGAACCCAATGCTTTCGCATGATCGCGGCCTTTGCGTTAAACTTAAGTCTTAAAATCAGGGAGACGCAGCGATGAGGCTTGCCGATCGGATCAAATCCGCGCCGCTGGTCCATGACGCGGACATGGCGGAACGGAACTTGCGGTCTCTGAAGCAGCAGCTTGCAGCATCGAAGGGAAATGAAGCTCAGGGGCTTGGCGAATGGCTCGATAACAGCAACCCAGTGTGTGCGTTAATTACCGGAATTCTCGCTAATTCACCCTATCTTTCCCGGCTCATTCTCTCCGATGCCGGCGAACTCTGGAATGCGCTGAACAGCGATCCCCGCGACTACCCGCGCGACAGTGCGAACGCGGTCGATGCGGCAATCGCCGAATGCCGCCGCACCGACGAGGCGATGAAGATACTGCGCAAAGGCAAAAGACGGCTGGCGCTTCTGACCGCTCTTGCCGATCTTGGCGGTGTCTGGACTGTTGACGAGGTGACGGCGGCCCTTTCCGACGGCGCGGACCGCCTGCTCGCCGCCGCGATCCAGTTCCTGCTGACACAGGCGGCCGAGCAGGGGACGTTTCGCCCCGCCGATCCGGACGCGGTGGCGCATGGCAGCGGCTACATCGTGCTCGGCATGGGAAAATACGGCGCGCGCGAGCTCAACTATTCGAGCGACATCGACCTGATCGTGTTCTTCGATCCCGAAAAGGCGCCGGTCTTGTCCGACGTCGAAACCAGTACGTTTTTTGTCCGGCTCACGCGAGATCTCGTCAGGCTGCTCACCGAGCGGACGCAGGAAGGCTATGTTTTCCGCACCGATCTGCGCCTGCGGCCGGACCCCGGCGCAACACAGCTTGCACTATCTATAGATGCGGCCTTTCACTATTACGAAACCGTTGGCCAGAACTGGGAGCGCGCCGCCTTCATCAAGGCGCGTCCCGTTGCGGGCGACATCGAGGCAGGACAGGCCTTTCTGCGCGATCTTTCCCCCTATATCTGGCGCAAATATCTGGATTACGCCGCAATCGCCGATATTCACGCGATGAAACGGCAAATTCATCAGCATAAGGGGCATGCGAAGATTGCAGTCGAGGGCCACAATCTCAAGCTGGGCCGTGGCGGCATACGCGAGATCGAGTTTTTCGTGCAGACCCAGCAATTGATCGCAGGTGGACGCCAGCTTGACCTGCGCACCTCGCAGACACTCGTAGCGCTCGACCGCCTTGCCGATCGTTCCTGGGTCACGCACGAGGTCGCCGGTGAGATGGCCGAGGCTTACCGTTTCCTGCGCCTGATCGAGCACAGGCTGCAAATGCTCGATGATGAACAGACCCATTCCCTGCCGGCAAAGCCGGAGAAGTTCGAGCGTGTTGCGAGATTTGCCGGTTACGAGACGGGCGCGGAGCTGTCGAAAGCTGTGCGGGCGCGGCTGGAGACCGTGCAGCGGCACTACGCATCGCTCTTTGAAGACGTCCCCGGACTGTCGCGCGAGGCGGCGCAGGGCAATCTCGTCTTTACCGGAGACAGCGACGATCCCGATACGGTCCGTACACTGAGTGAAATGGGCTATTCGAGCCCGTCAGGCGTCATCAGCAAGGTGCGCGGCTGGCACTTCGGCCGCTATCCGGCGACACGCACCAAACGCGCACGGGAGAATCTGACCGAATTCCAGCCGCAATTGCTGGAAGCGCTTTCGAAAACGGCGCAACCCGATTTCGCTCTGGCGACCTTCGACCGCTTCCTCTCGGAACAGCCGTCTGGCGTTCAGCTTTTCGCGATGCTGCGCAACAATCCCGAACTCTTTGAACTGCTTGCCGGGATCATGGGGTCCGCGCCACGCCTCGCGCGTCTGGTCTCGCGCCGTCCGCGCCTTATGGACGTGCTGCTCGATCCCGATTTTCTCGGCGAATTGCCAAAGCCGGAGGAGCTCACCCGGCTGGTCAGGGAGCAGCTCAAAATAGCCCGGACCTACGAGGAATGCCTCGATCGCGTCAGGCAGTTCGGGCAGGAGCAAAGCTTTCTCATCGGCATACGGATATTATCCGCGACGATTACCGGTGAGGAAGCCGGATTCGCCTATAGCGCGCTCGCAAGCGCCGTGATCACGAGCTTGAAGGAGCAGGTCGAATGGGGCATGGAGCAACAGCATGGCGCTGTTCCGGGCGGCGAGATGGCCGTGCTTGGCATGGGCAAGCTCGGCGGTCAGGAGATGGCGGCGAATTCCGATCTGGACCTGATCATCATCTACCGTTATGAGGGCGACGGCGAGAGTTCCGGGCTTAAACCGCTGGCGCCGACGCAGTATTACAATCGCGCGACGCAGCGCCTGATCAGTTCGCTGTCCGTGCCGACGGCGGAGGGCGGCCTCTACGAAGTCGATATGCGTCTGCGGCCTTCGGGCAAATCCGGGCCGGTAGCGACGAGCCTCGCCGCCTTCAATGTCTATCAGGACAAAGACGCCTGGACATGGGAGCATCTCGCCCTGACCCGCGCCCGCGTGATTGCCGCTCCGGACAAGCTTCGCGGCGATATCGAGAAAACCATCGCGGGAGTTTTGATGCGCAGGCGCGACCGGCAGAAGATCGCCAAGGACGTTCTGGATATGCGCGAGCGTATCGCGAAGGAGAAGGGCACGAACGCGATCTGGGATATGAAGCAGATACGCGGCGGCCTCATTGATCTGGAGTTCATCGCTCAGTTCCTGCAGCTCATCCATGCAGCCGATCATCCCGAAATACTGGACCAGAATACGATCGGTGCGCTGTGCAAGGCGCGGAACGCCGGAGTTCTGGACGCAGGCGATGCAAACAAACTGATCGCCGCCGTGCATCTTTACAGCACGTTCGGGCAGATCGTCCGTCTGTGTCAGGACGGACTATTCGATCCCGAGCAAGCGCCTCAGGATCTGAAAGAGTTGCTGTGCCGCTCCGTCGGCGTCGAGGATTTTTCGAAAATCGAACCGATGCTGGTTGCGCATCAGAAAGCTGTGGCGGAGCTTTTCGAAAAAATTATCCGCTAGCTGAACATCAGCATTACCCCTCACCCGGCGCTATCGCATCGGACCGAAAAGTGGATACCGGTTTTCGGGAAAATCCGATGCGTAAACAAGAAGTTAGAGCGGTCCAGCCGATTCCGATTAAGAATCCGCCGCTCTAACGCGATTTTCAAGCTGGTCGGATTAAGTCTTCACTGCGTGGAGCTTGCCGATGTTGGCTCGCTTCTTGATTGCCGCCGCCGCATCAGTGTGTCGAACGCCTGCGCCATCTGTTGCGCACCGTCGAGCGCCGCCTGGTAGTCCATCTTCCGCTCGGTCACGGCCAGTAATTCGGCAACTGTATTATTATTGCGTGCCACAGGATTGCGCTCATAGCCGCGCTGCTGGAAGAAATTCGCTGTCGGAACCTTGACCCGCATGGATTGCGGCATCGCGATCATATCGAATCCGTTGCCGTCGCCGGTCAGGTTGAACATTTCCAGCTCCGCTGCCGTCAGACGCTTGTCGTAGCCGAGCCGCTTGGCGAATTTGATCGAATTAACCAGCTTCTGCATCTGCAACAGCGGTCCGATATCGACATCGAGAATCAGGGCATGCAGCGCCCGGCCTTTCGAGCTGCGAGAAGCGCGGACGTGGGTTGACCAGCGATAGGGCATGCTGCGTGCATAGTTCATCATCTTGCGGAACCTGCCAATCTTCCGTTCAAGATGCTCGCGCCGCGGCCCTTTCGATGTCGCATGGCGCTCCTGAAGCGCTTCCATGATGTGCGGGCCATGTTCCGATACAAGGCCAATCGTGTTGGCGACCAGAAGCTGGTTATAGCCCAGCGCCGTGCTGATCGGCTTGCGGCCGGCTTCGATCGCTTCTTTCGACTCCAGCCCCGCCTGTACGTCATAGGTGCCGTTGCCGCTCGCCTCGAAACCGTAGATCCGAACGGCCTGATCTTTGGTTATGCCGTTTTCCAGCGCAGTCCACGCATAAGCCAGCTTGTAGTCCATCTCGTCGGCGGGAAGCTCGGGCACGTAGCCAAAATGCCGTTTTGCGTAGCGCAGGAAATCCGGAACCGTCGGAAGAGAGGTATCCTTGTCATCCTTTTCCGCAAGTTTCGGACGCGGCAGGAACGAAGGCAGCTTTGGCGCAGGCGGGCCGGTATAGTCTGGCGGCTGATCGAGAACATAATCGGACAGCGTGATCTTTTCGCCGCGCGCGCGTTTTCTCCGGCGAGCGGTTCGCACCGAACTGATCCTGTCCCAATATTCCGCACTTTCCCCCCGGTACTTGGCATAGGCCAGCCGGTAAGCCTCAGTCCGGGCAACATACTGCTTGACCGCCTGCCGCGCCTCCGGCGTTTCGAACTGTTTGACCGGCAGGGGCGGTATCTCCGATGCCATACCACCTTCAGTGCCAGCGAAGAGGACAATTGCCGAAATCAGTATTGCTCGCATGATTAAGGCCTAACCTGTTTCGCATTCCACTTGCAACTCACATCCAGCGTTGCCTGAATACGCATATCTTGTGCCACGCCCGTCAGGAAACATACCTGCCGCAACCGGCCCCGCTGAACATATAATCCCACCTTACTGATCGTCGTTTTAGCTGATTTGGGAGAATTCATCTTCTCTTCAGAGAGGAAAGTATGAAATATTATGTACCAGAACGCTTGAACCATATGGGGGCATACCGCGTCCAACGGAGCATAGACAACGCGTTCGGCAATAGGGAGAATCCAAATGAGACGTTTTATGTTATTGAAAGTCATTGCGATTATGGCGGCATCAGCCATCGCATTTGCGGCCCCTGCTTCTGCGTTTGACGATGAGGATGAACCGTCCGGTAAGGAAGCCGTTATCGGTATTATTGGCGAAGTGATCACGGGAGCCATCGAACAAGACCAGGAAGAAAAACTTCAAAAGCAATGCCGCCGCTGGAACAGACGCTGCGAAGCCGGCAATGACAACGCTTGCGATCAATACGAAAATAACTGCGACTAAGTTTCATCGATAGCTGATGTGCAAGAGAGCGAATGGAGAACCTGTTCGCTCTTTTTGTTTTTATTAATACACATTAGCGAAGGAGCCAATATTAAGATTAACAACTGATCAAGCTTTAATAAAAAGCTGACATATTTTAAAAGGGATATGTTTCTGCTTAGCAATGTATTAAGATCGTAAAGTTTCAGGTGAGATCCTGAGCTTTCGAGACATGCGCTGCTGCCTGTGAGGAAGACATGCCACTTACACTGGTCATTATACTCTTCATTTTTATTGGCGCCTTGATCTGGCTCGTCAACTGGGAGCCGGATAGCGGCGACAAGAAAGATGATAAAAATCTGCGTGACGACATAAAGAAGCTCTTCGACGATATGAAAGCGAATGCGCGGACTTATAACCGCAATGAATTTGTCCCCTCGCTTGAGTCGGCTTATGACGAAGTCGTCAAGGTGCTTAAAGATCACGGGCATTAGCCTGCGATGAGGCTTATGGCGGCTGGCCTCATCTGGCGGTGCGTGATAAATCGGTAACCACCCACGGTAATCGATCTAAAAAGGTTTGATATGTCCGAACAGACCGCCGCCACGCGCACGGAGACCGACAGCTTCGGCCCGCTTGAAGTTCTATCCGACAAATATTGGGGTGCGCAGACACAGCGCAGCCTGGGCAATTTCAAGATCGGCGGCGAAACCATGCCTCTGCCGCTGATCCGCGCGCTCGGCATCATCAAGAAATGCGCGGCGATGACCAATGCGGAACTCGGCAACCTTGAGGCGCCGCTGGCCAAGGCGATAGCCAATGCCGCGCAGGAAGTGATCGACGGCAAGCTGAACGATCATTTCCCTCTGGTCGTCTGGCAGACAGGATCAGGCACGCAGAGCAACATGAACGCCAATGAGGTCATTTCCAACCGTGCGATCGAGTTGCTTGGCGGCGTGATGGGATCGAAATATCCGATCCATCCGAATGATCACGTCAATCGCTCGCAATCCTCGAATGACACCTTCCCGACAGCGATCCATATTGCAGCCGCTGAAGAGGTTAATCGCACGCTGCTGCCTGCGCTGGATCACATCGCCTCGGCGCTGGAGCAGAAATCCGCCGAATGGATGGGGATCATCAAGATCGGGCGCACACATCTTCAGGACGCCACGCCCATAACGCTGGGGCAGGAATTTTCCGGCTATGCAGCGCAGATCCGCAACGGGATCGAGCGCGTGAAGGCGACTTTGCCGAGGCTCTATGCCCTGGCTCAGGGCGGTACGGCCGTCGGCACGGGGATCAACTGCCCTCCCGGCTTTGCGGAGAAGTTTGCAGCATCCGTCGCTGGCCTGACCGGCCTGCCTTTCGTGACCGCGCCGAACAAGTTCGAGGCGCTGGCCGCCAATGACGCCGCTGTCGAGTTGTCCGGCGCGCTCAACGTCCTCGCCGCCAGCCTGTTCAAGATCGCCAATGACATCCGCCTGCTCGGCTCCGGCCCGCGCTCCGGCATTGCCGAATTGTCGTTGCCCGAAAACGAGCCGGGTTCGTCCATCATGCCCGGCAAGGTCAACCCGACGCAGTGCGAGGCCATGACGATGGTGTGCTGCCAGGTGATCGGCAATCATATGACGGTGACGCTCGGCGGCACGCAGGGCCATTTCGAGCTCAACGTGTTCAAGCCGCTGATCGCCTATAACATCCTTCAGGCGATCCG
>CAYOUP010000068.1:0-8559 GCA_964407125.1 uncultured Hyphomicrobiaceae bacterium
GCGTGGACGCGGCAAGCTGGAATGCGGCATCCATATTCCGGCTGCCAAGGCGTAAGCCTGTTCGCCGCCAACTACGCGATTTCTTCCTCGTCGATACTTCTGTCGTTTTCCAGTTCACTCGATATGCTTTCAATTCGCGTTTCCGCGATCCCTGGCCGTTCTACTTCAGCGATATGAAACAAGGCGTCGGCACGATTGACGACGGAAATGTTGATCCTTCCTATGATAATCCCCGCAATCGGAGCACTGACCTCGGTATCGATACCTTCATAGGGATTGGTGACAAGTCCAAGAATATCGCCCACCTCTACACTATCGCCAAGCGTCTTGAATGCGCGGAACAGGCCCGCATCCGGAGCGCGTGTCCACCGGCTCGTTTGCGCAAAAACCGGCGATGCTTTCGAATTTCTGGCAAAACGGGTCGATAGCATGCCCAAAGTGTGCATCACGTTCTGAATACCGCGAGCGCCGGCGCGAACACCAATCTCATCGAGCCGTAGTGCTTCACCGGCTTCATAGATCAGCATGCCGACACCGTAGCTGTTAGCAGCCTCTCGCAAAGAGCCTTGACGGATTGTCGATTCAAGTATGACTGGCGCCGCAAAGGACTCCGCGAGTTTCTTCAGATCTTTGTCTGCAAAATCGGCGCGTATCTGGGGAAGGTTGGCACGATTGAAAGAACCCGTATGGAGATCGATGCCAAAATCACTCCGCGCTACGATCTCTTTCAGGAAGAGATGTGCAATCTGTCCGGCAAGCGAGCCGTTTCGCGAGCCGGGGAACACCCGGTTCAAATCCCGGCGGTCGGGCAGATAGCGTGTCTGAGCAAGAAAGCCGAAGGCGTTGACAATCGGGATGCAAAGCAACGTGCCTTTCAGGCTATCGATGCCTTTCGCATTGAGAAGACGGCGAATGACTTCGACACCGAGGATCTCATCGCCATGAATGGCCGCGCTCACGAACAATGTCGGTCCCGAGCGGCGGCCATGGATAACATGCACCGGAAGTGTAACTGGCGTATTGTTGGAAAGCCGGGCCACCGGAATGTCGATCAAGGCGCGTGATCCTGCGGCAACCCTTTGATTGGCTATCTCGAATTCGGACCGCATGGCTAGCCTTTGCCACGCGTCTGCGTCTTGCCCTGCTTTGCATTTTTCTCCAGATACTCGATAATCTTGTCGGCAACATCGATTTTGGTTGCCTTCTCAATGCCCTCCAGACCTGGCGACGAGTTCACTTCCATAATGACCGGTCCGTGGTTCGATCGGAGCATATCAACACCACAGACACGCAGCCCCATCGCATGAGCCGCTTCAATAGCCGCCGCGCGCTCCTGCGGCGTAATGCGGATTGTTGCTGCACTGCCGCCGCGATGCAAATTAGAGCGGAAATCGCCTTCCGCGCCCTTGCGTTGCATGGCGGCGATAACCTTGTCTCCGATCACGAAGCAACGTATGTCGCTTCCGCCTGCCTCCTTGATGAATTCCTGAACCAGGATATTCACATTGGCGCCCCGGAATGCCTCGATGACGGACTGTGCCGATTTTGGAGTTTCAGCCAGGACGACACCAATGCCTTGTGTGCCTTCCAGAAGCTTGATTACGCAAGGTGCCCCGCCGGCCCTTTCGACCACCTCGGCAGCCTTTTTCGGATCGTGCGTGAAGCAGGTAACCGGCAGACCGATGCCCCGGCGCGATAAGAGCTGCATGGAGCGAAGCTTGTCCCGCGAACGCCCGATCGCAACGGATTCATTGAGCGGATAGATGCCCATCATCTCGAACTGCCGCAGGACGGCGAGGCCATAAAAGGTGATCGATGCGCCGATACGTGGGATGATCGCGTCATATCCGCTGAGAGACTTCCCGTCATAATAGATTTCAGGCTTGTGCGAAGCGATGTTGATAATCGTCTGCAGCGTATGGATGACGTCGACCTCATGGCCTCTCGCCTTGGCGGCTTCGATGAGCCGCGTATGCGAGTAGAGCTTCGGATTAACACAAAGCAGTGCAATTTTCATTCTGTCCTCGCTATTGGCTCGATCGTTGCGCCAAATGTTTTTTCACTTTCCATGCAAGTAGCTTTGCGCCGGATCGACCAGGTACCGATCTCCTAAAGCCGTACGTCCAAGCAGCATGCGGAGTCGCAAACGTTCCCTCTGTGTCAACGAAATCTCGATCGGCCAGACATGATCGCCGACGTTGATGTTCGCCACTATGATATGCCGGAAGGAGTCCTGCCCGCCGGAATTTCTGATGCGGCGACGGGCAATGAGCGGTGCGGTGCAACGCACGACCGGTTCGCTTAGGCGCGGATACATATCGAACGCGACCATCGGCTCGCCATTTTTTTCGAACGGCTCGATGTTTGATGCGTGCAAAGCTGACGTTCTTGCGCCGGTGTCTATCTTGGCCTTGACACGGACGCCGTCGAAGTCGGGAAAGCAGATCCATTCCCGCCATCCCACCACAAGTTTGGAGCCAGGTGTAGAAATTGACGGGTAGGCACGATTCGAGTTGCTGCTCAAATCGGAAGACGCCCTGGTCATGGCTGCATGAAACTCCCATCAGTTTCATTGCCCATCTGTGAAGCTGGCTCATGAGGCGTGCGCAAGGGATCGGCATTGACCCGCCGATAGCTTCTCAGGGTGCGTTGGCTCAGGACCGCAAAATACGTCTCCATGTCAATGATGACATAACCAAGCTCGAATAGTTCGCGGCCAATCGCCAGCACGTCTTCTGCATAGAGCCGACGGCGTCCGGCGAGCTCGCAAATCAGTTTCATGGAAATTCGAAAACGGCCGCGATCCTTGCCGCCGAAAGGCTGTTCATATAAAGCGGCGAGCTCTTTTGCGACATGCTTGTGCATCAGCTTAAATCCAAAAATTTATTGCTATATAGAAAAAATAATTCTACATAGCAAATAAATTATTACATTCAAGGCAAGCCAATGACTGCTGAAGCCATCGAAGACGCGGACCGTCCGTGGGAAACATTGCGCAGCGCACTGGAGACGCAGGATGTTCAAAGGGCGCATGAAATCATCGACGGTCTTTCCGGCAGCGATGTTGCGCGGGCAGTCCTGCAGCTTGAGGAACCGGAGCGCATCCAGCTTCTTGAGCTTGTAGACGCGGAAAACGCGGCTTGGCTTATCGAGCAATTGCCCGATGAAACAGCAGCCTCACTGATCGAAGAACTCGACGCCTCCGACGCTGCCACCATTCTCGAAGAACTTCAGAGCGATGATCAGGCTGATGTTCTTGGGGAGATGGACGAAGAGGATGCAGCCGCGATCCTCGCGCAAATGGAAACCAAGGAGTCGGCGGCTGTCCGTCAACTGATGTCATACGAGTATGACACGGCAGGCGGCTTGATGATGTCGGAGGTATTCAAATTCCAAGACAGCGAAACAGTTGCCGCAGTGCTCATGAAACTTTCCGATCCCGATGAGGACTTCGAGCGTTATCGCGGAGGGCACCCTTACATTGTCGATGGAAAAGGAACGTTGCAGGGCGTCATCTCGCTGCGCAGGCTCCTGACGACCAATCGAAGCGCGGTGCTGGGAACGATCATGACGCCTGCGATTTCAGTCAAGCCTGACGCATCGCTATCTGAGCTTCGTGATTTCTTTGACGAATATCCGTTTTTCAGCCTTCCGGTTGTGGATGACGATGAGACGCTGATCGGCGTGGTATCCCGCAGCGCCCTGGCCGATGCCGAGTTGGAGCGGTCGGAGGCTGAAGTCCAGAAGCTTCAAGGCCTTGTCACCGAAGAGCTTCGATCGATGCCGACCCTGGTACGCGCGCGCCACCGTCTCTCCTGGCTGACTGTCAATATTGGCCTCAACATTCTTGCGGCAAGCGTCATCGCTTTTTATGAAGACACGCTGTCAGCGGTGATCGCGCTTGCCGTCTTTCTGCCGATCGTCTCCGATATGAGTGGCTGTTCGGGCAATCAGGCCGTCGCCGTCAGCATGCGGGAGCTGTCACTTGGCGTGGTGAGGCCGACGGACGTATTTCGTGTATGGCTCAAGGAGGCTTCAGTCGGGGTGTTGAACGGTCTCGCGCTCGGCACACTGATCGCGCTCTGCGCATGGGGCTGGAAAGGCAATCCCTATATCGGTGTTGTTGTTGGCATCGCCCTGGCTATCAACACGGTTGTCGCCGTCTCAATCGGGGGAACAGTGCCGCTCATTCTCAAGAGATTTGACATCGACCCTGCCGTTGCATCCGGCCCCATGCTGACAACGATTACGGATATGTTCGGTTTCTTCCTCGTCCTAAGTCTTGCAACCCTGATGATGCCGCTACTTGTGTAAAAGGCGCACGCGTTCAACCCACAAGATGACCCTCGCTGAAATCTGGTTATTGTCTCCGGCGCAGGAACTCGATTCGCTACATAGTTATTGGACAAGCATGATATCCACCGCTCGGACAAAATCTAATTTGGCGTTATCTTGGAGTTTTCCTGAATGTTTGTAAGGACAATTATTCAACCTGGCAGGTATGACACCTGTGAGGCGCAAGCTGACTTGAGTGGAGTGTCATCCGCCAACATGATACTACGCTCCGGTTCAAACTGAAGCGCTGCCTGAGTTTGCCAATGCTTCGGTCATGAAAATGGTCTATGGTCCGGTCAAAACCGAATCCATGACCTTTTTCCGGCTGCCCTATGGCTTTACCTGACCCCGTTCATACGATACCGATCCTCGATTCGATCTCCGGCCTCGCCCGCCGTTACGATGTCTGGTTTACCGACATCTGGGGCGTGATGCATAACGGATTGCAGCCCTTTCCAAGGGCGGTCGAGGCGTGCCAGATCTTCCGGCAGGGCGGCGGCACTGTCATTCTGATTTCCAACTCGCCAAGACCATCCGAGACCGCGGCTTTGCAGTTACGGGAGGTCGGTGTCGCCGATGACAGTTATGATGCAATTGCGACATCTGGTGATGTAACGCGCAAGCTGATTTCCACCTATGAGGGCAAGACCGTCTATCACCTCGGTCCCGAGCGGGACATCCCGATTTTCGATGGCCTCGGCGTCAAGCTGGGGGCCGTTGAGGACAGCGCGGTGGTCGTGTGTTCCGGTCTGTTCGATGATGAAACCGAGACGCCGGACGACTATGCGGAGCCGCTTGCGGAGATGTACAAACGCAAATTGCCCATGATCTGCGCCAATCCCGACATCATGGTCGAGCGTGGCGACAAGCTGGTCTATTGCGCCGGAGCCATCGCTAAGGCTTATGCGGAGCTGGGCGGCGCAACGATTTACGGCGGCAAGCCGCATCCGCCGATTTACCAGTTGGCTTTCGGCCAGGCGAAGGCAAAAAGAAGTGCGGTGACGCGCCAGCGGATTCTGGCCATCGGCGATGGGCTTCATACCGATATTCCAGGGGCCGCCGCCGCCGGGATCGACAGCCTTTTCATCGCGAGCGGAGTTCACGTTCCGGGAGGCAAGGAAGGGCTTACGAATAGTGCGGTGCTGCAGCAGCTTCTGGCTGAGAGCGAGGCGCGGCCGGTCGCGGCCATGAGCGAACTGGCCTGGTAATTCTGTTGCCGGTGGAATCGGGCTTTGCAGCTTATCTGATTGTTTTCCACTTGCGTCGGTGTTCACAAAAGTCCGAGCCGTTATTGATTGCGTCGAGACATGAAGCTTGTCTGTTTTCAGCAGACGACGAACGATAAGAGGTGACATGGAAGTCTTTCATGGCTGGCGCGATGTGCCGGACCATCTGCGCGGAGCGTCGCTGGCAATCGGCAAATTCGACGGTGTGCATCGGGGACATCGTGCTGTTCTCGATCTGGCGCGGCAGAATACGCCGCCGGGAAGGTTGACCGGCGCGATGGTGTTCGAGCCTCACCCGCGTAAATTCTTTCAACCCGGGAAAGCCCTGTTCGAATTGACGCCGCTGCCGCGAAAGCTGGAGCTTCTGGAGCAATGTGGTGTCGATGTTGTTGCGGTCCTGCCTTTCAACAGGGAGCTGGCGAGTCTCAGCGCGGAAGACTTCGTTCTCAGTGTTCTCGTCGACGGTTTCGGAATCAGTCATGCCGCGACGGGATATAATTTCTTTTTCGGCAAGAACCGGCAGGGAACAGCAGAGAAATTGCGTGAATTAGGGGTGAATTACGGGTTTGGCGTCAGCGTCGCGGCTGCGGTCGGCGCATCGGGGGAGATCTTCTCTTCCAGCCGTGTGAGAGAGCTGCTGGCGGAAGGCGACGTTGCCGCGGCGGCCGGGATATTGGGGAACTGGTGGCAGGTCGAGGGTGTCGTTGAGTCCGGCGCTGGCCGCGGTTCCGCTCTCGGCTTTCCGACAGCGAATATTCGGCTGGCGGAGGGGCAATTGCTGAGACATGGGATCTATGCCGTTCGTGTCGGCATCAACGGGGCATGGCACAGCGGAGCGGCTTATCTCGGTACACGGCCCACTTTCGATTCCGGCCCCTCGCTTCTGGAAACTTTTCTTTTCGATTTTGAGGGCAATCTCTATGGGCGGACGATCAAAATCGAGTTCGTCGATTTTGTGAGAGAGGATGCGAAATTCCGTTCAGGGACCGATCTGGTTACCCAGATGCAGGAGGATTGCGCTAAGGCAAAGAGAATATTGGAAAAAACTGCTTCGCAGCAAGCAGGCTGAAATACTCTTCAGGGTATAGTGTATGCAATATTCGTAAATCTGAATGCAAATAATGCCGCTATGTTCTCACTGCAACACTATCTTGAATATGTGTATTCAATGTGAAAATCGTTTCCATTATTCCCCCTTGAGGGGGATGTAATCTGAGGAGCATTGTATATCCTTGCATGCATAAGCTCCTCAAAGGCACCAAGCGATATTAAATTATTTGTTCCTGCCCCCCATGTTTCAAGGACATATCGATCGTGGATCGGCCTGGCCTTCATGCTCAACGCATGAAGGCCTCTTTTATTGAGGCGGCCCGTGCTACATATGCAATGCGCGTTTTCCGACACTGAGCGCAGCTTCCTTGATCGCCTCGGTTAGCGTCGGATGCGCGTGGCACGTCCGCGCCAGATCTTCCGCTGACCCATCGAATTCCATCAGCACCGCCGCTTCGGCAATCATATTGCCTGCATCCGGGCCAACGATGTGGACGCCGAGAACACGGTCCGTCTTCGCATCCGCCAGTATCTTGACGAAGCCGTCGGTCTGGCGGTTGACCTTTGCGCGGCCATTGGCCGTAAACGGAAACTTGCCGCTATTGTAGCTGATACCCGCTTCCTTCAGCTCGTCCTCCGTCTTGCCGACCGATGCGACTTCCGGATAGGTGTAGATGACGTTCGGGATGACGTTGTAATTCACATGACCGGCCTGTCCGGCGAGAATTTCGGCAACGGCCACGCCCTCATCTTCGGCCTTGTGCGCAAGCATCGGCCCCGCAATCACGTCCCCAAGCGCATAGATGCCCGGAACACTGGTCTGATAGTGGTCATCCACCATGACACGGCGGCGATTGTCGAGCTTGACGCCGACCTCTTCAAGGCCGAGGCCTTCCGTGTACGGAGTACGACCGATAGCGACCAGCACGATGTCGGCTTCGACGGTTTCGCTGTCGCCGCCATTCGAAGGTTCGATCGTCGCCTTGACGCCCTTGCCATTGGCATCGACGCTAGTCACCTTGTGGCCGAGTTTGAACGCGATGCCCTGTTTGCCGAGAATACGCTGGAATTGCTTCGCGACCTCGCCGTCCATGCCGGGAATGATGCGGTCCAAAAATTCGACGACGAGCACGTCAGAGCCAAGGCGGCGCCAGACGGAGCCGAGTTCGAGGCCGATAATACCGCCACCGACGACAAGCAATTTTTTCGGCACGGCGCCAAGTTCCAGCGCGCCTGTAGAGGACACGACTTTCTTCTCGTCGATCTCGATACCGGGAAGCCGCGCGACATCGGAGCCGGTCGCAATAACAATGGCCTTGGTTTCAAGTGTCTGAACATTGCCGCCATTTTCGGGGAGCACCTCAACCTTGCCCGGCGCGGTGACCCTGCCTGTGCCATGGTAGGGGGCGATCTTGTTTTTCTTCAGAAGAAACTCGACGCCCTTGGTATTGCCCTCGACGCCCTCATCCTTGAAGGCCATCATCGCAGCGAGATCCAGCTTCGGAGAAACCTTGATCCCCATATGCCCCATGCCGTTGCCCGCTTCCTCGAAAAGCTCCGACGCATGCAACAGCGCTTTGGAGGGAATGCAGCCGACATTGAGGCAAGTACCGCCATGCGTTGCGCGTTTCTCGACAACGGCGACCTTCATGCCGAGCTGGGCTGCGCGGATGGCGCAGACATAGCCGCCAGGGCCTGTTCCGATGATCACGAGGTCATATGCGCTCATGCGCTATCTCCACATTTTCTTGCGTTTCGCGCAGCCGGATGCAGCGCGATGCCCGGTTACATGCGAGGCGGGCCACTAATCTTTTGATTGTGCATCGGATTTATCCGAAAACCGGTATCCACTTCTCGGTCCGATAGCTAATAGTTGGACAGGAAATATATGCGTTGGCGGTAGGCTTCTTCGATGCAGTCATAAGTGTAGCCGCATGCATTACGACGT
>CAYOUP010000068.1:8569-11194 GCA_964407125.1 uncultured Hyphomicrobiaceae bacterium
GCATATTCGGGCAAGGCGTAATAAAGCGAGGCCATTTCCTCGTCCAGCCTGCCGAGTTCTTCATATTTGCAAATCGCAACTTCCGCCGATTTCTTGGCATAGCGGCAGTTGAAGCTTTGCGCGGACGCGGAAAGATATCCCCCGGCAAGCAATATCAGGGCAAGCAGTAGACGCATCATATCGTTCACCAAAATTGTTGCTAAAGATCCAGCACCAAGCGCTGGGGATCTTCCAGGCTGTCCTTGACACGCACGAGGAAGGTCACGGCTTCGCGGCCATCGACAATGCGGTGATCATAGGTCAGCGCCAGATACATCATCGGGCGGACTTCGATCTTGCCATTGAGCACAACTGGGCGCTCCTGGATCTTGTGCATGCCGAGAATGCCGGATTGCGGGGCGTTGAGGATCGGCGTGGACATCAGCGAGCCGTAAATGCCGCCATTGCTGACCGTGAAGGTGCCGCCCTGCATATCCTGTATGCCGAGCTTGCCGTCGCGGGCGCGCGCGCCGAAATCGGCAATGGTCTTCTCGATCTCGGCGATATTCTTCTGATCCGCATCGCGCACGACCGGAACGACAAGACCGCGATCCGTGCCGACCGCGACGCCGATATTGTAGTAGTTCTTGTAGACGATGTCCTCGCCCTCGATCTCGGCATTGACAGCCGGGATCTCCTGCAGAGCGTGGATGCAGGCTTTGAGAAAGAAGCCCATGAAGCCGAGCTTGACATGGTGTTTCTTCTCGAAAAGGTCCTTGTACTGAGAGCGCGCCTTCATGATCGCGGTCATGTCCACCTCGTTGAAGGTGGTCAGCATCGCCGCGCTGTTCTGGGATTCCTTCAGACGTCGTGCGATGGTCTGGCGCAGTTTCGTCATACGAACGCGCTCTTCGCGGGCTGGATCGCGGGGCTGAGCGGGAACGCGTTCGGTTGCTGGCGCCGGTGCGGCACGTGTCATTGCGCTACCGCCCTGAAGCGCGGCGAGGACATCGCCTTTCAGGATACGGCCATCCTTGCCGCTGCCTTCGATCGAGGCCGGATCGATATTGTTTTCAACGACTGCCTTGCGCACGGCCGGTGAAAGCGGCGTAACGTTCGAGGCAGGCGCGGACTGGCCTTGCCCGTTCATCGTGGCTTGCGCAGGAGCCGCCTGTGATGCGCCTGCGCCGCTCTCGCTCACAGCGCCGAGTAATGCGCCGACTTCAACGGTCGCGCCTTCTTCTGCGGCAACATTGGCGAGAACGCCCGCGGCGGGGGCGTTGACTTCGAGCGTGACCTTGTCGGTCTCAAGCTCAACTAGTGCCTCGTCGGCCTTGACCGCGTCGCCTGCTTTCTTGAACCATTTTCCAACGGTCGCTTCCGTAATCGACTCGCCAAGAGCGGGCACGCGAATCTCCGCCATCGAACTGCTAGCGGATGCCTGGGCGGCAGGTTGCTCGCTTTTCTGAGCGCCATTGGATTGCGGTGCGGGTGTACTTTCGGTCTTTGCCGGGCCCGATGATGCGGAAGCGGCAGCCGCGCCCGAGCCTTCGCCGATCGAGCCGAGCAGTGCGCCGACCTCGACCGTATCCCCCTCGGCTGCCGTAATTTCAGAGATGATGCCCGCCGCCGGAGCATTGACTTCAAGCGTAACCTTGTCGGTCTCCAGCTCGACAAGCGGCTCGTCGGCCTTAACTGCGTCGCCGGGCTTTTTGTACCACTTGCCCACAGTGGCTTCGGATATCGACTCGCCCAAAGCGGGCACGCGGATTTCGCTCGTCATCGGTCTTTCCTCTACAAAGGCCGCGCTGTTCCCGATCGCGGCCTCCCAGTGTTATAGCGTCAAAGCCTCGTCAAGAAACGCCTTGAGTTCGACGAGGTGTTTGCTCATCAGGCCTGTTGCGGTCGCAGCGGACGCGGTGCGGCCAACATAGCCGGGACGCTTGTGCTCGGCGCCGATATGATCGAGAACCCACTCGATATTCGGCTCGACAAAACTCCATGCGCCCATATTTTTTGGCTCTTCCTGGCACCAATACATCTCCGCCTGCGGGAAACGTCCCAGTTCCTGAATCAGCGCGCGCGCCGGAAACGGATAGAGTTGCTCAAGCCGCATCAGATAGATGTCGTTGATCTTGCGCTTCTCGCGTTCCTCGAACAGATCGTAATAGACCTTGCCCGTGCACATCACCACGCGCTTGATTTCATTGTCCGGCACCAGCTCGATTTCCTCGCTCTGACCAACTTCCGCGCCATCCCACAATACACGATGGAACGTGGTCCCCGGTCCGAAATCTTCCAGGTTCGATACGACACGCTTGTGACGCAGCAGCGATTTGGGCGTCATCAGGATCAGCGGCTTGCGGAACTTCCGGTGCATCTGGCGGCGCAGAATGTGGAAGTAGTTGGCGGGTGTCGTGCAATAGGCGACCTGCCAATTGTCTTCCGCCGAGAGCTGAAGATAACGTTCGAGACGGGCGGAGGAGTGCTCCGGTCCCTGACCTTCATAGCCATGCGGCAGCAGCATCACGAGGCCGGAGAGCCGCAGCCACTTCGATTCGCCCGAGGTGATGAACTGGTCGATGATGATCTGGGCGCCGTTGACGAAGTCGCCGAACTGCGCCTCCCACATCACCAGCGCGTGCG
>CAYOUP010000069.1:0-11171 GCA_964407125.1 uncultured Hyphomicrobiaceae bacterium
CACTGTCTCCCCTCCCTTGAAGAAGGAGTCAACAGCCGCAACGTCTTGACCGCCCCAACCAGTTATATAACCACCAATCAGGCGTCCAACGAGCGTAATGCCTTCGTAGAGTGGATAGTATCCACGTGCTTCGAGCACCGTTTGGAGATACTGCACATCACCGCCAACACCAGCGAATTCCTGGGCAGCGGTAAGAAAAACACCGCGCGACGGCTTGGCGCGATTATCTCGCGTATCATAGCTGATGGTGTAACCAAGAGAGGATATAAGCCGATCATCCTCTACGATGATGGATGATGCCGTATTTTTTACATCAAAAACCTCATCCTCCAGAAGCGTATATTTGTTCTGTATGGAGATTTCATCCGTCAAAGCGAAGCCTGCACGCAAAGAACCGCCCGTCTTGCGCTGACTGAAGCCCGACTCATCCTGGAAATCGAGTTCCTTATGGAAGACATCGAAACCAGCAGCAATGTCCTGATCCATGAAACGCGGCTCGGTAAAGGATATGTCGGCCTGAAGATTATCAATGCTGCCCGCAAGCTTAAGCCGCAGGAACTGCCCCTTGCCGAGCAGATTGCGCTCAGTAAAGGCAACCTCACCGATCACCCCTTCATTGGATGAGTAGCCAGCAGCAATCGAGAATTCACCTGTCGGCGTTTCTTCAACATTGAAGTCGAGAGTAACGCGATCCGGAGACGAACCAGGCTGCGTCGAAACACGGACGGACTTGAAGAAGCCAAGCCGCTGCAGCCTTAGACGCGCCTGCTCGACGAGGCGGCGGTTATAGGCGTCACCTTCAGCAAGGCGGATTTCGCGGCGAAGAACATAGTCTCGTGTCCGGGCATTACCGACAATGTTGATACGTTCGATATAAACCCGTGGCCCCTGCTCCACGACATAGGTGACGTGGATCAGACGGCCGATCGGATCGCGCTCGATGCGCGGACGGATCTGGCCGAATGCAAAGCCTTGTTCCGTAACAGCAATGGTCAGCTTCTCAGCCGTGTCGTCAATCTTCTGGGCGTTGTAGATCTCACCTTCAATCGTCGTCACCTCACCGCGGAGTGCTTCCGGATCAACTGCCGCAAGCGTCGACTCGACATTGATAGGACCAAAATTATACGGATCGCCTTCTTCGACTGTGAAGGTGATGAAGAAACCTTTGCCATCCGGATCGAGATCGGCGACAGCGGAGACCACGCGGGCATCAGCATAACCATTGCGCAAATAGTATCGGCGCAAAAACTCACGGTCGAGATTCAGACGGTCCGGATCATAAACGTCAGTCGATTTGAGGAAGCTGAGTAAGTTCGACTCGGTCGTCGTAATGACGCTGCGCAGCTGCGAGTCCGAAAAAGCGTGATTGCCGATGAAGTTGATGCTGAGAACTTTCGTCTCAGGACCTTCGCTGATCTCGAAAACGACATTCAGACGGCCATTGTCGAGTTTGATGATCTTCACGTCAACCTGAACGGCATAATAACCCGAACGGTGGTAGACATCGAGAATACGCTGCACGTCAGACTGGGCTTTTGCCCTTGTGAAAACCGCTCTCGGACTGAGTTGCACTTCAGGCGTAAGCGTCTCATCCTTGATATCGCTGTTGCCCTCAAAGACAACCTTATTGACGACCGGGTTCTCGTTGACGATCTGAACGGTCACAACGCCGCTGTTCTGCGAAATATCTACGTTCTCGAAGAGCCCCGTCGCGATAAGCGCCTTCACGCTTTCGCTTGCCTGGAAAGCGCTGTAACGATCGCCGACGCTGAAGGTCAGATAGCTGCGGATCGTTTCTGGAGATATGCGCTTTGTACCGGAAACACGAATCTCGCTGATCACGGGACCGGATTGCGCATAGGCTGCGCTACTGTCACCAATACTATCCGCAATTGCGGGTAGTAAGCACGCAGCCACCAGCGCGCATAATACGAATTTTAGCCTGCACATTGCCGTCCGCAGCATTTGTCGCTCTTGCCCCCGTTAAGCCGGTCCCCCAAGACACGGTACACACCCTTTAGGCAGCATTTTTTTGTGACTGCAAAGTGGCCTGCACCGTAATCTCAAACATTAAGATGCCGATGTGGCCCCCCGGCCACTCGGCATCAACGGAACTCGGCAAATCATCCTAGTTGCAGCGGCATATCGGGCTAATTACCTGACAAACCGCGATTATCCGAATCTTCGCAGCAGATGAATCACGTCGTTTCGTGTCGCAAAAAGCATTAACATGATCACCAGCGCGAAGCCAATTCTAAATCCGATTTCCATCGTCCTCTCGCTCAATGGACGCCCACGTATGGCTTCTATGCCATAGAACAAAAGGTGCCCGCCATCGAGGATGGGAATCGGGAATAGATTTAGCAGCCCGATATTGATCGAAATGATGGCAATCCAGCGGAAAAGTTCGACAAATCCAAGGGAAGCAACGCCGCGTGATAACTCTGCAATACCGACGATGCCGCGGACTTCCTGGCCGGATGCCTGGCCGATCGCAATTTTCTGAATGAAAATAAAGGGTTGTTGCATCCAGAACCATGTTTCTGACAAGCTCTGCGATACTGCGCCAATGGGGCCGAAATCCTTCGTCGCGATATTTTTCGCGGCATTTTCAATCCCAAGGAGGCCGATCCGCACAGGATTGCCGAAACGGTCCTTGATCTCCTTCAATTGAGGCGTCGCGGTCAGCGTCACCGGCTGTCCGCCACGATCGACGACGAAAGTCAGCTCTTCTTCCGCGCTCAGCATGACAATGCGCTGGACTTCATCGAAACTTTCAATATGAACGCCGTCGATCTCGCGGATCAGGTCTCCGGGCTGAAAACCCGCGCTTGCAGCAGAACCGTCCGGCTGCACATTGGCGATGCGCGGTTCAAGGATCGGTTTTCCGAAAGCGAGAAACCAGAAAGACAGGATGAAGATGGCGAGCACGAAATTCGCGGCCGGTCCGGCCGCAACGACCACTGCGCGCTGATGGAGCGGTTTGGCGTGAAAGTTTCCTTCGCGTTCGGTGGGGCTGAGTTTTTCGACGTCGACCACGCTTGGAACGCTGGCGGCATTCTCATCGCCCTTGAATTTCACGTAGCCGCCGAGCGGAATCCAGGCGATCCGCCAGCGTGTGCCGTAGCGGTCATAAAAACCAGCAATCTCCGGCCCAAAACCGATGGAAAATGCTTCGACCGTGACGCCGAAAAAGCGTCCCGCGAGGAAATGCCCCATTTCGTGAACGAAGACAACAACGCCAAGCACGAACAAAAATGGCAGCACCCAGGACAGGACCGACCAGATGGCCGTCCAAAGTCCGGTATCAGCAAGAAAAGTCATACGAATTCATCTCCGGTCATTACAGCGGGCGCGTCATCGCCCGGCAATGCACATTCGTCATTTGTTCGACTCATATCAGACGATAGCAGGCTTTGCCATGCGCATCGGGATATCAGTCAGGAAATACGGTAAGCGCCGCAAAACCGTTCAGCCAGCCTGCGTGCGGCCATATCCGTCTCCAGAACCTCATCGAGTGTCGAAGCCCTGGCGATGCCAATTTCAGAAATCGAGGCTTCGATCGTGGCTTCCACCACCTTTGGGATAGTCATAAAGCCGATTTGTCCTGCAAGAAAACGTTCAACGGCAATTTCATTGGCTGCATTCAGAACGGTCGGTGCAGTGCCGCCTGCTTCCATAGCTTCGCGAGCAACGCGGATAGCAGGAAAGCGCTTTTCATCAGGCTCTTCGAAAGTCAGCTTGCCGAGCGCTGCAAGATCGAGCCGCTTGACCGGCGCGGGCATCCGTTCCGGCCAGGCGAGACTATAGGCGATCGGCGAACGCATATCGGGCGTTCCGAGCTGCGATAGCACCGAACCGTCGCAATATTGGATCAGACAATGAATGATTGACTGGGGATGCACGAGGATCTTGAGCTGATCGGATTGCACTGGAAACAGATGAAACGCCTCGATGATCTCCAGCCCCTTGTTCATCAAAGTGGCGGAGTCGATCGTGATCTTCCGGCCCATCGACCAGTTCGGGTGGTTCAACGCCTGGTCCGGGCGCGCCTCCTTGAGTTGCTCCAGGCTCCATTCGCGGAACGGCCCGCCCGATGCGGTCAAAGTAATCGTTTCGATGCAATTGGACGGTGACGGGTCCAGGGCCTGAAAGGCCGCCGAATGCTCTGAATCGACCGGCAGAAGCGTCGCGCCGGCCTCCTTGATCGCGCTCAGAAAAACCTCGCCAGCCGAAACCAGACATTCCTTGTTGGCAAGCGCAACACAGCTTCCCTGCGTTGCCGCAGCAAATGTGGGCCTGAGGCCTGCCGCACCAACAACAGCGGCCATGATCCAGTCGGAACTGATTTGCGCGGCCTGGCAAACCGCGTCTTCACCTGCGGAAACCTCGATATCGGTTCCTTCGAGCAATTCCTTGAGACGTGCATATCTGGACGCATCGGCAATTGCTACATGCTGCGCGTTGTGGCGAATGGCAAGTTCTGCGAGCTTTTCCGCATTCGCGCCCGCCGTCAGCGCAACGACTTCGAAGCGTTCGGGCGTACGGCCGATCAGATCGAGAGTGCTTTCGCCGATTGATCCGGTCGCGCCCAGGACCGTCACTTTTCTCGGCTTCATTCGAATCCCTTCATGCTCCGGGATGCCCTTTTTGCTGCAAACTCAAGAGATGAATGCCAGTATTCGCGCTTCAAGACCAGAGCAATAAGGCACGCCCCGGATTAACCGGATCAAGCGCCCAGGCCAGAACTGCGGCTGCCGTTGCGGCAAAGATGAGACCGTCGAGCCTATCCATAACGCCGCCGTGCCCTGGAATGAGCTCGCTGGAATCCTTACGGTGAAACATACGTTTGATTGCGGATTCCCCTAGATCACCCAACTGCGCGATGACGGCAAGAACCATGGCCAGACCGACAAGGTCGATACTCAGAATATCTGCGGCTGCTCCAAATATCGCCGTTACAACGGCCACGGAAACAATTGCCCCAATAAATCCGGCCCAGGTCTTTTTCGGAGATATTCTGGGCGCGAGCCTCGGGCCGCCAATCCAGCGCCCGAACAAGAAAGCCGCACTGTCCGTAGTCCAGACGATGACAAAAATATAGAGAACGGCCAGCACACCGAACTCCGCGTCGCTTCGCAGCCATATCAACCCGACCGCGGGAAATCCGTTGTAACAGACACCGGCGGCGGACCACCAGGCCTGATCCCTGTTATCTTTCAGTATACAGACGAAGAAAACTGCGACCGTGCCTGTGAGAACGGCAAAAATCGCGCAGGCCGGACAACCCGCAACCGCCGACCAGCAGGCTGCGGCCATCGCCCCTGCATGGATCGCAAAGGCGAAATCGAACCCCTGATCCCTGACCAGACGCCCCCACTCCCATGCAAGCGTAATCGTGAACAGCGCAATCATAAGCCCGAAAGTCTCCAGGCTCGTGAGCGTCATGATGAGGCTGACGGCAATCAGAACGAGGGCTGAGATAATACGGACATTTATTTCCGTTGGCGGGCGGGTCGTAACAGATGCCTCTCTGACAATCAGTGGTGTACGGTCTTTCACGCGCTGCATTTCGCGCCAAGACCTCCGAAGCGGCGCTCCCTACCTTGAAATTCGGACACGGCGCGCGCAAGCATTTCCTTCGTGAAATCAGGCCAGTAGCTGTCCAGAAAGACGAACTCAGCATAGGCGCTCTGCCATAGGAGGAAATTGCTGATACGCTGATCGCCCCCTGTCCGGATCATCAGATCCGGGTCGGGTACGCCCGCCGTGTCCAGATGGGCGGCCAGATCGTCCGCCGTAATCGCATCCGGGTCAATCTCTCCGCCCGCCGCTTTCACCGCAAGAGCGCGGGCAGCGCGCACGATCTCGTCCCGCGAACCGTAGTTGAATGCTGCCGTAAGAACCAGGCCGGTATTGTGTTGCGTAAGATTGACCGCTTCCCTGATCAGCTTGAGCACCTCGGGATCGATACGGTCTTCCGTGCCAATCGTCAGTATTTTGACGTTATTCTTGTGCAGCTCCGCGAGGTCGCGCTTGATGAATGCCTTGAGCAATCCCATCAGATCACTGATTTCCGCGAAAGGACGACGCCAGTTCTCCGATGAGAATGTATAAAGTGTCAGATAGGATATGCCGAGTTCAATCGCACCAGCGACGCAATCACGGACACTTTGAACGCCCCGTCGATGGCCCTCGGTTCGCGGAAGGCCGCGTTTGCTTGCCCAGCGGCCATTACCGTCCATAATGATCGCAACGTGATGGGGAAAGGACGCTGGCAGATCTTTAGGCGCGTCGGCATTGTCCTGTGTTGTCATATTATCCCGGCCTTTAAGAACGATTTTTCAGCGCCCGAAGCTTTTCCCGTCAGACCTGCATGATCTCGGCTTCTTTGGTTGCAAGGGCATCATCGATATCCTTGATGACTTTATCGGTCAGTTCCTGAACTTTTACCGAAAGTGTCCGATGTTCGTCCTCCCCGATGTCGTGATCCTTTTCCATCTTTTTGAGGGTGTCCATGCCGTCGCGGCGGACATTGCGTACGGAAACGCGCGCCTGTTCCGCATATTTTGCAGCAATTTTCGTCAGTTCCTGACGGCGCTCCTGGTTCAACTCGGGAATCGGAAGCCGCAGCGTGGTTCCATCGACGACGGGATTGAGGCCAAGATCGGACTCCCGGATTGCCTTTTCGACGGCCGCGACCTGGCTTTTGTCCCATACGGACACCGAGATCATGCGCGCTTCGGGAACCGAGACAGTTGCAACTTGGTTCAGCGGCATTTTCGCGCCATAGGCATTGACCATGATCGGATCGAGCAGACCGGCGCTCGCCCTGCCCGTCCGCAACCCGCCAAATTCCTGCTTCAGAACCGCCAGCGCACCCTGCATACGTTTCTCAAGATCTTTATGATCAAAGCTCCCATCGGACATCTGTTCGTTCCTTAGCTGTAAGTATTGGCTGCGGCGGTTACCCGTCTGGTAATGAACCGCAGGTCAAAGTGCAAGAGTATCGTCTGGCCGGAATTGCACCCTGCCGCACCGGACCCGCCATTCTATCTGCAAAGGGCACAGGATCATCTCCGGATTACCCCGCCGTGACCAGCGTCGACGGCACCTCGCCGCTCAGAGCCTTGGCGATGTTGCCCTCCTGCTGAAGAGAGAAGACGACAATCGGGATTTTTGCATCTCGCGCAATAGCGAAAGCGGCCGCGTCCATAATTTGTACATTTTTAGCGAGCGCCTCGTCATAAGTCAGCCGGTCATAGCGCTCCGCGTGCAGATCCGCCGCCGGATCGGCGCTGTAAATGCCGTCCACCTTTGTGCCCTTGAGGATGACGTCGCAGTTCATTTCGGCGGCGCGTAAGGCTGCCGTCGTATCGGTCGTGAAAAACGGGTTTCCGGTTCCGCCGCCAAAAATGACGGTTCTGCCTGCTTCCAGCTCCCGTACAGCTTCATCGCGATCGAAGCGGCGCGCGCCGATCTCGGCGGCAATTGCGGAAAACACGACAGATCTTGCGCCGCATTGTTCGAGCGCATTGCCAATGGCGACAGCGTTCATGACCGTCGCGAGCATGCCCATATAATCGGCCTTGACGCGGTCCATACCCGATGCTGCGCCTGCAAGCCCGCGAAAGATGTTGCCGCCGCCGATGACGACGCAGATCTGCGTTCCGGCATCGGTAGCGGCTTTGATTTCATTGGCAAAACGGGAAGCGATGGCATTGTCGATGCCGAATTGCTGCGAACCGAGGAGCACCTCGCCGGACAGTTTCAGTAGCGCCCGGCGATATTTCGGTGGTGTTGCAGCAACGGCCATCTCTTCAGCTCCCAAAGGGTAACGTCATGGCATGGAGGGCGAAAATCGCCCTTCCCTCCGATCAGCTCCCTGCTGCAGCAGCCACTTCGGCAGCAAAGTCGCTTTCTTCCTTTTCGATCCCTTCGCCGAGTTCGAAACGGATAAAGCCCTTGACGGCGATCGGTCCACCGGCGTCCTTTTCGGCTGCCTTGACCGCTTTCTCAACCGTGTTGTCGGGATCGACAACGAATTGCTGCTTGAGCAGAACGGATTCCTTGAAGAATTTCTGCAAGCGGCCTTCGACCATCTTCTCGATGACATTGTCCGGCTTGCCGCTGTCCTTGGCCTGCTCGATCAGGATCGCGCGTTCGTGTTTGACCGTTTCCGCGTCAATCTGGTCTTCACTCAGAGCAAGCGGATTGGTTGCCGCGACATGCATCGCAATCTGGCGCCCCAGTTCCTTCAGCTTGCCTTCGTCACCAGAGGATTCAAGCGCTACGAGAACCCCGATCTTGCCGAGATCCGGAGCGACCGCATTGTGCATGTAGCTGACAACGATACCGTCCGAAACCGAGATGTAGGCTGTGCGGCGCAGGCTCATATTCTCGCCGATCGAGCCGACCATCTCCGTAATGTGCTCGGCAACAGGCTTACCGCTGCCCATCTTGGTTTTTGACAGCGCAGCGAAATCGCCCTTGGCTTTCAGCGCGAGCTTTGCCACTTCGCCGACCATTACCTGAAACTTCTCGTTCCGGGCAACGAAGTCGGTCTCCGAATTGACCTCGACGACAGCGCCGGACTTCTTGCCAAGTGCAACGCCAACAAGACCTTCCGCAGCAACGCGGCCAGCCTTTTTCGCGGCCTTTGACAAGCCTTTTGCACGCAGCCAGTCGATTGCGGCCTGCATGTCGCCGTCTGTCTCGTTCAGGGCCGTCTTGCAGTCCATCATCCCTGCGCCGCTCTTTTCGCGCAGTTCCTTGACCATTTGTGCAGTTATAGCCGCCATATCCGCCTCTTTACGTCCAACGTGTTTAGCGTTCAAATCATTTCCGGAGACTTGCGAAGCATCCAGATCCTGGTGCATCGATCCAAACGCAGGCTTCAGCCGGAGTTCGGAAAAATTGATGCATAATAAAGAACTCGTGCGCTGACTTGTGAACCAAGTGAATGTGTCAGTGCACAAGTCCGTGCGGGGAAAGATCCTGTGTCCGGCATTCAAACAATTGTCACGCGACCAGCAAGTGCGCCGGAGGCGATTCGATCTGCCGTAGCCAGGTCCGCCCCGGAATTATGCGGCCGTATCGGAGGCCGTTTCTTCAATAAGCTTTTTCGCTTCCTCGATCCACCCGCTATTTTTTGCTTTCCCCCTGGCTTCAATAGCTGCGTCAAGCTCTTCGAGGCTTTCGGATGGCAAAGCAGCAAGCTGTGAGAAGTGATATATGCCTTGCGCGTTCAGTTTCGAGGCCATTGCCTTGCCGACACCGGTCAGCTTGGTAAGGTCATCGGGCTTGCCATCCGGTTCCGCAAGCGGTGTCAGGCCGGTGATGCCGCCATTGGCCGATGCGGCCGCGTTCTCTTCCGTTGCCTCTTCGACAGCACTCTCGAGTACTTCGGCAACCGGCTCTACGGACGCACCGATATCAACGCCGCCGCGAACTGCGCCGCGTTCGATGCCATCAAGCGCTGCGCGCGCGATAAGATCGCAATAAAGCGTTACGGCCCGGCCCGCATCGTCATTACCAGGGATAACAAAGTCGATGCCATCCGGATCGCAATTGCTGTCCACCACGGCCACGACCGGAATGCCAAGCTTGCGCGCCTCGGCAACGGCGATCGCTTCCTTGTTCGTGTCGATGACGAACATCAAATCCGGAAGGCCGCCCATATCACGGATACCGCCAAGCGCCTGATCCAGCTTGTCACGTTCGCGGGTCAGCTGAAGCAGCTCCTTCTTGGTAAGGCCCTGTGAGCCCGAAGTCAGCATCTCATCGAGCTGACGCAGGCGTCGGATCGAGTTCGTGATCGTCTTCCAGTTGGTGAGCATGCCGCCAAGCCAGCGGTGGTTCACATAATATTGCGCTGCGCGTTTTGCCGAATCAGCGACGGCTTCCGACGCCTGACGCTTGGTGCCGACATAGAGCACACGTCCGCCACGCGCGACAACGTCGCTGACCGTCACGAGTGCCTGATGCAGCAGCGGAACGGTCTGGGCGAGGTCGATAATGTGAATCTTGTTGCGGGAGCCGAAAATGAAACGGTCCATTTTCGGATTCCAGCGATGGGTCTGATGCCCGAAATGAACGCCAGCTTCGAGGAGCTGACGCATAGTAAACTGTGGCAGCGCCATTGGCCTGCTCTCCTTGTTTTCCGGTTGTACCTCCGCGGAACGCGTTGCAGGGCTTATGCGGCCCGGCCACCGGATCGAATGAATAAAGCCCCGAACCGGGGCCCTTCATCCGTCATTTCCGCGTGTGTGATGAAGATGTTATATGTTGCGTTGATGCAAATGGCAAGATAACTCGCTATTTACCTGACCAACTTTAGCGATTTTGCGCGATCGTCTATTTGATTGCGAGGCAGACGGTTTTGTTGAAGCACTCAGAGTGGTTCCGAGATCAGAAAATGATGTCGGCTTTCGCCTGAGCCCGAACGCAGTTCCCCGCTGTTACGGCCCTTCGTTGGATCGCTTGCGCGGCTTACGTTGGAAGTTGGTGATTTTTAATCGCATCGTGCAACTCGGTAAGGGCTGTTTTCAGCTCCTGATCGGTCGTTGCCGATATCTGCTGCGCAAGCGTCTTGGTAAGGTCCTGCCGATCCTGGTCAGTAAAGATCGGGTGATAGGATGGCAGATTGTTGAGAGCGCCCCCGATCATCTTGAGAACGTCGGACTTCGAGTAAAGGCTCGTTTCAGCCATGCTCTTCACAAGCCCGGAATAGAGCTCACGCGCACCGCTTGTCCTCTCATTGAGAAGGGTGACATGGATTTGATATCTCGGGTCCTCTTTAAGGGTCGCAAGATACAGCTCGCCAATGTCCTCTAACGCACCGGCGGCCTTGATCTCATAGACCATCAGCCTGGCGAGTTCCGTGGCATGTGGTTTCCCCTTTTGCGTTTCATTCAGATAAAAGTTTATCAGCTGATGAAGCGGTTTCAGAATGGGTTGCAAGGTCTGATAGCGCAAGGTAACGGGGATCTCCGGATTCAGTCCTACACGCAATGGGATATTGTCGGTATTGACCATCCGCTCGAACACCAGCTTCGTTTCTTCACCCGATAGCGTTGGCAGCTCCAGACCAGAGGTCTCAATCCGCTCAACCATGGCCCTGTAGTCGGTTGCGTCCCACGCATCATCGATGGAGGGATAGCGTTTTTGAG
>CAYOUP010000070.1:0-11148 GCA_964407125.1 uncultured Hyphomicrobiaceae bacterium
AGCACTTCAGCGACATGGAGGCAGATATCGAGCCCTACCGTGTCGGCAAGTTCGATCGGCCCCCGGCATACCGAATTTGCGCGCCGCAGCGTCGATCTTCTCCTTAGCCTCACCTGCATCAAGCCGTGTCATCGCATCGAACATATAGGGGCCGAGAACGCGGTTGACGAGGAAGCCGGGGGTGCTCCTGGTGATCAAGGGAAATTTACTGATCGCCGTCACGAAGGCGCAGCCCGCGCGGACGACATCCTCGCGGCTGTTCGGTCCGCTGACGATTTCGACGAGCGGCATTTGCGGCACCGGATTGAAGAAATGGATGCCGATCAGCCGGGACGGATCGGTGAGCCCTTCGGCGATCTGCTCGATCGGGAGCGAGGACGTGTTGGTTGCAAGGATCGCTTCCGGCTGCATCTTCGCTTCGGTCTCAGCGAGAACTTTCTGCTTGATGTCCAGCCTTTCGACAATCGCCTCGATGACGACATCGGCACGCGGGACATGCACGCCCCTCGCATCGCCATAGAGCCGGGCAACGGCGGCATCCACCTCGACCTTGCCGCGCAGCCGCTTCCTGAACAGCTTTTTGGCTTGTGCCAGCGCCTTGTCGATAGCCTCGCTGGAGACGTCCTGAAGGCTGACTTCCATGCCGGAGATGACGCACCAGGCGGCGATATCGGCGCCCATCGTGCCCGCGCCGATCACATGAACGCGGCGCGGCTTGGAGGCGTTTTTCGGCGCTTCGGCCTTCAGCATTTCGGACAGATGGAAGACGCGGCGCAGATTGCGCGAGGTCTCGCTGACCATAAGCGGCGCGAAGTAGCGCAGCTCCGCCATCGCCATCTTGCGCTTGTCGCCGCCGAAGCGCTCGAACAGCTCGATCAGCCTGAACGGTGCCGGATAGTGATCCTCGCGAACTTTTGCGGCCGTCTGCTTGCGCATCTGGCTGGAGAGAATGCCGCGGATCGGCGTCTGGCTCATAAGGCGTTTCCACCAGGATGCGCCCTTGGATTTGCGGCCCTGAAGCGCAGCCTTGCGGCAAGCCCAGCGCAATTCCAGCCTGCCGGGAACAAGCTGATCGACAAGGCCCATTGCACGGGCAGCACTGGGGCGCAGCGCCTTGCCGGCGAGCATGGCGGGCATGGCGGCGAGCGGTCCGGCAAGATCGATCATCCGCACCGTGCCGTTCAGGCCGGGGATGATGCCGAGCTTGACTTCGGGCAGGCCGAGCCGCGTGACATCCGCACGTGTTGCGATCCGGTAATGGCAGGACATCGCGAATTCGAGTCCGCCGCCGAGGCAGTGGCCATGAATGCCGACAATGGCCGGGATCGGCAGCGCCTCGACGCGGTTGAACAGCCCCGTCCCCTGCCGGACGACATCCTCGACATCCTTCTCGCGCGTCAGCTTGTCGAACTCGTTGATGTCCGCGCCCGCGATAAAGGCATTCTCCTTGCCGGACATGAAGATCAGCGCGCGGATTTTCTTCTCCCGCGCCGCCTGCTCGACATAAGAGACGATCCGCTCAAGCTCGGTCATGGAGTCCGTGCTGAGCGTGTTCGTGCTCTTGCCGTCCTGATCGATGATTGCCCAGGCAATATTCTCGAAGTCGATCTCGAAACGCCAGTGTTTGAGATCGTTCAGCGCTGCGGTCATGATGATCCTCCGCTATTCCGCGATGCGGTATTCGCCGCCAGCCGCATGGGGCGATTCATTCAACGCACCCGCCGCATCATAATTATGGCCAATGGCGCTTTTTCCAGTGATGTCGTCCGGATCGAAATGATCCACGGCGATGACTTTTGCAACAAGCGCCTCGCGTTCGCGAAGCTGCTCGCCTTCCTCCGCCGTGACCACGCCCTCACGTACGGCCTCGGCGATGAAATCATTACCAAGGAAACGGTGGACCTTGCCGGATTTGACGGCGCGTTCAAGCCGCTTGTTGATTTCCTCGGTCTCGACCGCCTTGACGAAGGCCGCTTCGAGAATGCCCTGCATCTCGTTCAGATCCTTGCTGACGAACACCTCGCGGGTCAGCCGGTCGCGCGTTGCGGTCGGCTCCAGCACGAGAGCGACCATCGGTTTCGCCGCGCGATCCCGTGCCGGATGCATCAGATTGCCGAGCGGAAACACCATAACCCGCATCAGGATCGAGACAAGCCGGTTCGGGAAGTTGCCGATCACGCCCTGAAGCGAGGCATAGAAACGGCTCAGCGCATTCTGCGCACAGTAATCAAGAATGATGCGGTCGGCCTGCGGCTCCCCGTCATCCTCGAAACGCTTCAGGAGGCAGCACAGGAAATAGAGATCCGAGAGCGCATCCGCCAGACGTCCGGTAATGCGCTGCCTGGTCTTCAGCCCGCCGCCGAGCATCGCCACGCTCAAATCGGTGACGAGGGCAAAATTGCGCGCGGCCCGGTAGGCCTGCTTGTACCACTTGCCTGTATAGCGCGCCTGCGGCGGCGCGACGCCGAAGGCCCCGAAGGTGATGTTGTGAAAGAACGCACCGAAGATATTGGCCATTGCAAAGCCGACATGGCCCTCGAATGCCCGTTCGAACGCCTTGAAGCCTTCGCGCTCGTCGGCGTTCTGGGCGGCTTCGACCTCCTTGAAAAGCCAGGGATGGCTGCGGAGCGCACCTTGCGCGATCACCATCAGCGAGCGCGTGAGGATATTCGCGCCCTCAACGGTGATGCTGACCGGGATCGACTGATAGGCGGCCTGGGCAAAGTTCGACGGCCCGTCGCAGATCGCCTTGCCACCCTGAATGTCCATCGCGTCATTGACCGCCTGCCGCGCCCATTCCGTGCAGCGATATTTCATCAGCGCGGAGATAACTGCGGGCTTGTCGCCAGCCGACACCATCGAAGCCGTCACCGAGCGGGCTGACTCAAGCAGATAGGCCGCTTCCATCATCCGGGCGAGCGGCTCCTCGATGCCTTCCATCCTGCCGATCGGGATGTTGAACTGCGAGCGGATGCGCGCATAGGCCGAGGTCGAGCGCAGCATGGCTTTCGCCGCCGCCGTTCCCGATGCCGGGAGCGAGATCGCACGGCCTGCCGACAGGCAGCTCATCAGCATCCGCCAGCCCTGACCGGCGCGTTCCTCGCCGCCGATAATCCAGTCGAGCGGGATGAACACGTCCTCACCCCATGTCGGGCCGTTCGGGAATGCGTTGCCGCAGGGCAGATGGCGGCGGCCGATTTCGACACCGGGATGATCGGTCGGCACCAGCGCCAGCGTTATGCCGCGATCCTCGCCCTCGCCGAGCAGATTGTCCGGATCGAAAAGCTGGAAGGCGAGACCGAGCAACGTCGCATTCGGCGCGAGCGTGATGTAGCGCTTGTCCCAGTTGAGGCGGATGCCGATCACTTCCGCGCCATCATGCATGCCGCGCTCGACAAAGCCGATGTCGCGCATGGAAGCGGCGTCCGACCCGGCATAAGGACCGGTCAGCGCGAAGCAGGGCACTTCCTCGCCGCGCGCAAGACGCGGGAGATAGTATTTCTGCTGTTCCTCGGTGCCGAATTTCTCGATCAGTTCGCCCGGACCGAGCGAATTCGGCACCATGACGACGACGGCGATGTCGGGCGAGCGCGAGGCGATCTTGCCGAGGATCAGCGATTGCGCCTGTGCGGAGAAGCCAAGGCCGCCATGCGAGCGGGAGATCAGCATGCCAAGGAAGCCCTTGGACTTGACGAAATTCCAGATGTTTTCCGGGACATCGCGGGCCTCGGCGCGCACGTGCCAGTCGTCGATCATGCGGCAAAGTTCTTCGGCCGGCCCATCGAGGAAATTGCGCTCTTCCTCGGTCAGCGTCATGGGTTGTATCGTGCGCAGCTTCGACCAGTCCGGCTCGCCGCCGAACAGTTCCGCGTCAAAGCCGAGCGTACCGGCTTCCAGCGCCTCGCGTTCGGTGGAGGAAATCGGCGGCAATATCTTGCGCACCATCGAGAAAGCAGGCCGCGTCACCAGCGTCTGACGCACAGGCCGGTAAGAAAGCGCGGCCAGCAAAAGCGCCGGCACCCAGCCAATCAGTTTCGTGGTTGTAAATCCGCCCATCGGGCCGAAAGCCGCGCCAGTCTGGATCAGCAGCGTCGCAACCGCCACGAGCACAGCCCACGCCCATAAAGGGGCGCGCCATAGCGCAAGCGCGATTGCCGCGCCCAGACAAACGAGCACAAAGACGAGGCTTATCATTTATCGTCCTCCATCTGCGGCCAAATGACACCGGATACGACTCAGCTAACAGAAACTACTGACGAAACTGTCAAAAGCGGGCTCCGCATCTTCGCTATTGGCCAGGGTTCTTGCTTTGCGGGCGAGAATATCACGCCTGAAACAGTGACGCGATATTGTTACATAGGCAATTGGTCGGAAGAGACATATACCTCAGATACTTTCCGAATAGCGACCGGGCATCAATTATCCACCTATCCGAATCACATCTCATTGATGTAAACGGTGCGCATTGCAACTATACGCAGCATTGCAGCGCTGCACCTTGTGGAAAAATTCTATTATTACACGCTTGTAATTACACACATTGCTTTGATAAGCATTGTTTTTGACGGCCATAAAATTCCGATAAGGAACATTCCGCGCTAATATGGAATATTTCATACAACAGTTGATCAACGGGCTGGCCCTCGGATCGATCTACGGGCTCATAGCCATTGGCTACACGATGGTCTATGGCATCATCGGCATGATCAATTTCGCCCATGGCGATATTTTCATGGTCGGATCGTTCCTCTCGCTGATCCTGTTTCTTGCGCTGGTTTCCATCGGCGTTTCCTTCATCCCGATCACGCTGCTCCTCGTGCTGGTCCTCAGCATGCTGCTCATATCCGTATGGGGCTGGGCGCTTGAAAGAATTGCCTACAGACCCTTGCGCGCATCGTTCCGGCTCGCCCCGCTCATTACGGCGATCGGCGCCAGCATATCGCTTCAGAATTTCGTCCAGATCACCCAGGATGCGCGCGTCAAACCGCTTCAGCCTATCGTGACCGGCGGTTACACGATCATGAAATCCGAGACCTACAGCGTTTCGCTCAGCAACATTCAGATCCTTATCGTGTTTACGACCGTGCTGCTGATGGGCGCGTTCACCTATATCATCGCCAACACATCGCTGGGACGTCAGCAACGCGCCTGTGAACAGGACCGCAAGATGGCTTCGCTGCTCGGCGTCAATGTGGACCGGGTGATCTCGCTGACATTCATCATGGGCGCCGCGCTCGCCTCCGTGGCGGGCCTGTTGTATCTCCTTTATTACGGCGTGATCGACTTCTATATCGGGTTCGTCGCCGGTATCAAGGCGTTCACGGCAGCCGTCCTTGGTGGCATCGGTTCGCTGCCCGGCGCCATTCTCGGCGGCCTGATCATCGGCCTGATCGAGGTGTTCTGGGCCGGCTACTTCACGACGGAATACAAGGACGTGGCGGCATTCTCGATTCTGGCGATCGTTATGATCTTCTTCCCGTCCGGTCTGCTCGGACAGCCTGAGGTCGAAAAGGTATAGGGATGGCGGAACACGCGCTGAACGGGCCTGTAGAAGCTTCAAGGCCTTCGGAATTCACCGAAGCCATCAAGGAAGCCTTCATCGCCGCCTGCATCGCGTTTCTGATGTTCAGCGTCATTGTCGGCATCAAGACGTCGAGCAGCAGCAGTGCGGACGGTCTTGTGCTCAACTATCGGCTGGGCGATGCCCTGCTGCTTTCGGCGGGCGTCGGTATCATCCGGCTGTTTTTTGACCTGTTCTTCTGGCGCCGTCTGATGAGCGCTGACGGAAAGGTCCGCTTTCTTCCGCGCGGCAGCCTGCAAGTAGTTCTGACCGGACTTCTGGGTCTCTCCTACCTTCTGGGAGCGGTCTATTTTTTCTCCGAAGCAGGCTCAGACGCCACCGGCAATCTGCTGGCGAGCCTTTTCGGCGTTGCTTCGCAGGAAAGCGTCAGGAAACTTGTCGATTTCACAAGTGTCCTGTTCCTCGGCGTTTTCGTCATTATCACGGCGATGATTGTGGTTTTTGCCGCACGCAAGCTGCTCAGAACCATCATGCCGGGTGCCTTCACGACGGCGCAAGGTTCGGACCAACCCGCTTCCCTGGTTCAAAGCTTCGGTCAGCAATTTGCGCCTGCGATGTTGGCAACCGCCGTGATCCTGCCGGTTCTCGTCGCCGGACCGCAGGAGCGCTACGCGCTCGATACCGCGATCCAGGTACTGACCTACATCATGCTCGGCTGGGGACTGAACATTGTGGTCGGTCTCGCCGGTCTGCTTGATCTCGGCTATGTCGCCTTCTATGCGGTCGGCGCCTATTCCTATGGGCTGATCGCAACGGAACTCGGCTGGTCCTTCTGGGTCTGTTTGCCGCTCGCCGGTTTTTTTGCTGCGACCTGGGGCATCATTCTCGGTTTTCCCGTCCTGCGTCTGCGCGGCGACTATCTCGCGATCGTAACGCTCGCATTCGGGGAAATCATCCGCGTGGTGCTTCTGAACTGGTATTCGCTGACCAATGGTCCGGACGGCATTACCCGTATCCCCTCGCCCAGCTTCTTCGGGCTTCAATTCACCCGCTTCGGCCCCGGCGAGAAGTTTCACAGCTATTTCGGCCTGGATTATGATCCGATCTACCGGATCATATTCATGTACTATCTCATTCTTGTGCTCGCGCTGATGGTGAATTTCGTGACGCATCGCCTGCGCCGTTTGCCAATCGGGCGCGCATGGGAGGCGATGCGCGAAGACGAGATCGCATGCCGTTCGCTGGGCATCAATATCACCACCACGAAACTGACCGCCTTTGCGATGGGCGCAATGTTCGCGGGCTTCGCGGGCTCATTCTTCGCAACGCGCCAGGGCTTCATCAGTCCCGAGTCCTTTACCTTCCAGGAATCGGCCATCGTGCTCGCAATCGTGGTTCTTGGCGGACTTGGCAGTCAGATCGGCGTGGTCGTGGCCGCTGTCGCCTTCATCGGCGCATTCGAGTTTTTCCGTGAACTGTCCGAATACCGCATGCTGATCTTCGGCATGTCAATGGTTGCAATCATGGTCTGGCGTCCTCGCGGACTGATCTCCTCGCGCGCACCGACGGTCGTCCTTAAGGAACGCAAGGCGATATCCGGTAGTCTGGTGAAGGAAGGCGTGAGCTGATGGCGGAGATCCGGGCACCTTCCTCAAAGCCCTTGCTGCATGTCGATCACCTGACCATGCGGTTTGGCGGGCTTGTCGCGGTCGATAATCTTTCTTTCTCGGCGCGGCGTGGCGACATTACGGCGATCATCGGCCCGAACGGCGCGGGCAAGACCACCGTCTTCAACTGCATCACCGGCTTCTACAAGCCGACCGAGGGCATGATCTCGCTCAACCATCCGGAGCATGACGAACCATTCCTCCTTGAACGGATGGAAGAGCACACGATTTCCGAAGACGCTTGCGTCGCCCGCACATTCCAGAATATCCGTCTGTTCAGCGGCATGACCGTGCTCGAAAATCTGCTTGTCGCGCAGCACACCGAACTGCGCCACGCCTCATTCTATTCGATCGCCGGACTGCTCGGTCTCGAACGCTTCAAGAAAGCCGAAACCGAAGCGATCGAGTTCGCCTGCTACTGGCTTGAACACATGAAGCTGATCGAGCGCGCGGATGACGCTGCCGGCGACCTGCCCTATGGCGCGCAACGCCGTCTCGAAATTGCCCGCGCCATGTGCACCAAGCCCGTCCTGCTTTGCCTCGACGAACCGGCGGCTGGTCTTAATGCGCGCGAATCGGCCGAGCTGAACGAAACGCTTCGCTGGATCAAGAATGAACATGGCACCTCGATCCTCCTCATTGAGCATGATATGGGAGTGGTCATGGACATCTCCGATCACATCGTTGTCCTCGACTACGGACAGAAGATCTCCGACGGCGATCCCGAATTTGTACGCAACGATCCGACCGTGATCGCCGCCTATCTCGGCGTTGACGAGGAAGAGGTCGGAACCGTCGAGGCGGAGGTGGACAAATGACGTCTCCTCTGCTCAGCGTCAGCGGTGTCGATACTTATTACGGCAATATCCAGGCCCTGCGCGGCATTGATATCAACATCGCTCCAGGTGAGATCGTGACCATCATCGGGGCGAATGGCGCAGGCAAGACGACGCTGATGATGACGATCTGCGGCAATCCGCAGGCGCGCACCGGTCAGATCGTTTTCGACGGCATCGACATCACCACCATGCCGACTCATGAGATCGCCCGCCTGTCGATTTCGCATTCGCCCGAGGGCCGCCGTATCTTCCCGCGCATGACCGTGCTCGAAAACCTGCAAATGGGCGCGCTCCATGCCGATGAGAGCAAGTTCGACGAACGCCTCGACATGATGTTCGAACTGTTTCCGGTTCTGAAAGACAGGCAGAATCAGCGCGGCGGTACCCTGTCGGGCGGCGAACAGCAGATGCTCGCAATCAGCCGTGCACTGATGAGCTGGCCGCGGCTTCTGCTGCTGGACGAGCCGTCGCTTGGTCTCGCTCCGTTGATCGTACAACAGATCTTCCGTGTGATACGCGAGTTGAACAATGAGTACGGTCTGACGGTATTTCTTGTGGAGCAGAACGCATATCACGCTCTCAAGCTCGCAGATCGGGGGTATGTAATGGTCAATGGTTCGATTACGATGTCGGGCACAGGGCAGGAGCTTCTGGCACGCGAGGAAGTGAAATCCGCATATCTGGAAGGCGGGCGTTAGAGGATTGGAGCCAGCGTCTTAATGGGTTTGTTTGTCGAAAAATCCTACGCAGCGTTCTTTATCGTCACTGTGCTGATCGGTGGCGGATCGGCGTTCATGACCGGCCGTGCGCTGGCGAGAGGCTGGAAGTCCTGGGGACGTCTCGTCTTCTTTATAATGCTCCTTGGTGCTGCGGTTCGTTTCCTGCATTGGGGGCTTTTTCTGGATGCGACCTATGAGAGCTGGCGCAGCGTGCAAGGAACCCTGTTGTCCATTCAATATTACCTCGCCGATACCGCTGTACTGTTGGCGTTCGCCGCATTAGGGTATCGCCTTCAGCGGGTCCGTCAAATGACCACACAATATCGCTGGTTGTACAAGAGAACAGGCCCGCTAAGCTGGCGCAGGCGAGAGGAAACCTCTTCGCCAACATGATTTTTTTGTGAAGGTTTGATGCGTGGTGCATCAGCCATCGGAAGTAGAAGGTAAAGGAAGGAAAATATGAAAAAGTCCTTTTTAGCCGCCGCAATTCTCGGGCTTGGTTTGTCCAGCCCGGCTGTTGCTGACGACATTTTGGTAGCAACTGCCGGTCCGATGACTGGTCAGTATGCATCCTTTGGCGCTCAGATGAAGGCCGGTGCTGAAGCTGCCGTTGCCGACATCAACGCTGCTGGCGGAGTTCTTGGCAATCAGCTCAAGCTGGAAGTCGGCGATGATGCCTGCGATCCGAAACAGGCCGTCGCTGTCGCCAACAAGCTGTCCGGCCAGGGCATCGTTTTCATGGCAGGCCATTTCTGCTCGGGTTCGTCCATCCCGGCTTCTGCCGTTTATGCCGAGCAGGGCGTTCTGCAGATCTCGCCTGCTTCGACCAACCCGAAATTCACCGACGAACGTCCAGGTCCGAATATCTTCCGCGTTTGCGGCCGTGACGACCAGCAGGGCAGCGTTGCCGGCAAATATATCGCCGACAACTACAAGGACAAGAATGTAGCGATCCTGCACGACAAGACCGCTTACGGTAAGGGTCTGGCTGACGAAACCAAGAAAGCCATGAACGCAGCCGGCAAGGAAGAAGTCCTTTACGAAGCGATCACCGCTGGTGAAAAGGACTACACCGCTATCGTTTCCAAACTGAAACAGGCGCAGGTCGATCTCGTCTACCTGGGCGGCTACCACACTGAAGCCGGCCTGATTGTACGCCAGATGCGCAGCCAGGGCATGAAGACGATCCTGATGAGTGGTGATGCTCTCGTCACGCAGGAATATTGGGACATCACCGGCAAGGACGGTGAAGGCACGATCATGACCTTCTCGCCCGACCCGCGTAAGAATCCTGCTGCTGCTGACCTCGTCAAGAAGTTCCGTGACGCAGGCGTCGAGCCGGAAGGCTATGTCCTGTACACCTATGCTGCTTTCCAGGCATGGAAGCAGGCTGTCGAAAAGGCTGGCAGCACCGATATCGAAAAAGTTATCGAGGCTCTGAACGGCACCGAGTTCGACACGGTCATCGGCAAGTTCACCTTTGACGACAAGGGCGATCCGACACTGCCGCCTTATGCCGTATATCTCTGGAAAGACGGCAAATACGACCAGATGTAAGCTCTGGTGAAAGCTGAATACGGAAAAGCCCGCTCGCGCAGCGGGCTTTTCTTTTTGCCGTTTCTGAATCATGTAATGATTTGGCACATCATGTGAAATGGACTCGTCCTTGCCCTCTCCTGTAGGGAGAGGGAGAAAGGAAAAGACATGAGCTGGGCACCGGGACCGCGCAATCTGATCACTGATGTCGACGGCATCGCAGTCGGCCAGAGCCACGACAAGGATCTGCGCTCCGGCGTGACGGTCGTGCTGCCGGACGGCCCTGTATGCGCGTCTGCCGATATTCGGGGCGGTGCACCGGGCACGCGTGAAACCGAGACCATGTCGGATGCGGGCGTCGTCAACGAAATTCACGCGCTCGTTCTGTCCGGCGGATCCGCCTTCGGCCTCGACGCCGCCACCGGCGTTCAGAGTTACCTGCGTGAGAAAGGCGTCGGCTTCGAAATCGGCCCGGCCCGCGTGCCGATCGTGCCGCAGGCGATCCTGTTCGACCTGCTCAATGGCGGCAACAAGGATTGGGGCAGGCACGCGCCTTATCGTGATCTTGCTTACGATGCGGTGGCAAATGCCGGACAGGACTTCACGCTCGGCACGGCGGGCGCCGGATTTGGTGCGACCGTCGCATGGGCAAAGTCCGGCCAGCGCATCATGGGCGGCTTGGGCAGCGCGTCCCTCATGCGCGATGACGGGCTAACGATCGGCGCGCTTGCGGCAGTCAATGCGGTCGGCTGCGTGACGATCGAGGATACGCCGTATTTCTGGGCTGCGCCGTTCGAGATCAATGGCGAGTTTGGCGGGCACGGCTCACCGTCTTCTCCTGTCAATCCGGTTGCGACACCGGTTCT
>CAYOUP010000071.1:0-11099 GCA_964407125.1 uncultured Hyphomicrobiaceae bacterium
GCGCGACCAGCTCGACCACGGCGGCGTGCAACTGGTTCTCGTCGCGCATCGGCGCCGTGCAGCCTTCCAGGTAGCTCACATAGGAACCGGGCTCGGCGATGATCAGCGTTCGCTCGAACTGGCCGGTCTGCTTCTCGTTGATCCTGAAATACGTCGAGAGCTCCATCGGGCAGCGCACGCCCTCCGGCACATAGACGAACGAGCCGTCAGAGAAGACCGCCGAGTTGAGCGTCGCATAGAAATTGTCCGACGTCGGAACCACCGAGCCGAGATATTTCTGGACCAGTTCGGGATGTTCGCGGATCGCTTCGGAAATCGGGCAGAAGATCACGCCCGCCTTGGCCAGCTCCTTCTTGAAGGTCGTCACGACGGAGACGCTGTCGAAAACCGCATCAACCGCCACGCGCGCCCCCTGAACGCCCGCCAGAAGTTCCTGCTCTTTCAGCGGAATGCCGAGACGCTCATAGGTTCGCAGCAACTCCGGATCGACTTCAGCGAGGCTTTTCGGGCCTTCGGTCGATTTCGGCGCGGAATAGTAATAGAGATCCTGAAAGTCGATCTTCGGATAATGCACCTTCGCCCATGTCGGTTCGGTCATCGTGATCCAGCGCCGATAGGCCCCGAGACGCCATTCGAGCATCCACTCCGGCTCGCCTTTTTTCTCCGAGATGAAGCGGACTGTGTCCTCGCTCAGCCCCTTGGGCGCGCGAACGGACTCGATCTCCGTCGTGAAGCCGTATTTGTACTTATCGACGTCAATGTCCTGTACGCGCTCGACTGTCTCGACATCAGCAACCATACTTGTCCTCCAAATGCGCCGCGGCCGGGCCGCTGGCGAAAATTCTCATGCAACGTTCTGTTCACTGCGCGGGCGGGAAAAGCGCCGGACGATGCTTTCCCAGGCCGCAATAAATCTGTCTATGTCGTTTTCGCTCGTATTCCAGCCGAGGCTGACGCGGATCGCACCGGAAGCCAATTCCGGATCGACGCCCATCGCGTCCAGTACATGGCTGCGCGCCACCTTGCCCGAGGAGCAGGCCGATCCCGCGCTGACGGCGATACCGGCAAGGTCGAGCGTCATCAGCAGCGTTTCGGAATCCATTCCCGGCGCGGCGAAGCAGCTTGTATTGGGAAGACGAGGAACATTAGCGGAAATTAGCGACAATTGCGGCGTGATTTCCGAGAGCCGCGCTTCGAGCCGGTCGCGCAGGCCGCCGATACGCTGCCACTCCATCATGTTGATATCGGCAACTGCGCCGAAACCTGCAATCGCCGGGACATTTTCCGTTCCAGCGCGATAGCCGGATTCCTGGCCGCCGCCTTTCAGCAAAGCCGCAACTGGCAGGCCCTCACGCATGATGGCCAATGCTCCAGCGCCTTTTGGTCCGCCGATCTTGTGAGCGGATAACGTCGCCAGATCGATGCCAAGCTCCATCGGGTTAACCTGCATTTTTCCGTAGGCCTGCACGAGGTCGCTGTGCATCAGGCCGCCGAACTCATGGGCGATATTCGCCAATTCACCAACCGGCTGAATGGCCCCGGTTTCGTTGTTGGCGAGCATGACGGACAGGAGAAAGGGCGCTGCACCGCCTCCGAAACGCCGATTTTCGAGAATCTGCCGCGTTTCTTCCAGATCGACGACGCCATTCGGCCCAACCGGAAGCTGTCTGATACGGTCCGCCGGGAACTGGCCGCCCTGCAGGACTGACGGATGTTCGATTGCGGATATGAACAGGCCCACGTCATCGCGGCCCGCAAACCAGTGCGGCGAGAGCGCCATGACATTGGCTTCCGTGCCGCCGCTGGTAAAGACGATCTGCCTTGCGTCGCATGCAAGGCTCCTGGCGACCTTTTCGCGCGCATCCTCGACCATCTCCCGCGCAGCCCGTCCTTCCATGTGGATGGAGGATGCGTTGCCGGACAAGTGCATAGCTGCGGTCACAGCCCGCATCGCTTCCAGCCGCATCGGCGACGTCGCATTGTGATCGAGGTAAACTCTGTTCATGACCGTGCCGCAATATCCTTATTCGTAGCCCCGGCGGCAGCAACAGCGGGCTTGGCAAATTTCTGATCGAGAACGTCCTGTAGACTTACACCAACGAGAAAGTCACCGATGTGGTCACCGAGTGCGCGCCAGAGATCGTGCGTCATGCAGCGTTTCGTTCCCAGACACCAATCCGTTCCTTCAACCGCACAGCGGTTCATGCGCACCTGTTCGTCCGCGGCATCCATGATTTCGGCGATGGTAATTTCATCGGGTGTTCTGGCGAGCCGGTATCCTCCCTTGGGGCCACGCGTTGCGATAACCAGCCCCGCCCGCCGAAGCTTCAGAAAGAGTTGCTCCAGATATGCAATCGAAATTTTCTGGCTGTCGGCAATCATGGCAAGCGGCAATGCGCCCGCATCACCATGTTTTGCCAGTTCGACCATCGCCATGACCGCGTAGCGGCCTTTTGTGCTCAGTTGCATGACCTGCCAGATTGTCTTCTGAACGTTAAAACTTGCAGCCGCTTGGGGTATTTATGCTATGAAGCATCGAACCAAATCTGATCGGCGCCAAACTTTTGAATTATTCTAAATCATATATAATTCCCGACTGCTGGAGTCAAGTTTTAGCGCCGACATTTTCACAAACCGGAAGGGGACACAAGCACCCAATTACCATCAGCCATGAATTGTGACCCCGACCCAATCATCAAGAAGCTAAAAAAGTGATCTGCAATGCCTGAAGTCATCATCAACGGCCCGGCTGGCCGTATAGAAGCCCGTTACCATCACGAATCGGCTGGCCATTCCCCGATTGCCATCATCCTGCATCCGCATCCGCAGTTTGGCGGCACGATGAACAACCAGATTGTCTATCAGCTCTACTATGCTTTCGCTCAGCGCGGTTATTCGGTCTTGCGCTTCAATTTCAGGGGCGTGGGGCGCAGCCAGGGGCTTTTCGACAATGGCCCGGGCGAACTGGCGGATGCGGCGACCGCGCTGGACTGGTTGCAGACGCTGAACTCGGATGCGCAGTCCTGCTGGATTGCGGGCGTGTCCTTCGGATCGTGGATCGCCATGCAGCTTCTGATGCGCCGTCCCGAGATTGAGGGCTTCATTTCGGTCGCGCCGCCCGCCAATCTTTATGATTTCAGCTTTCTTGCGCCCTGTCCGTCTTCCGGTCTGATGATCAACGGTTCGGAAGATCGTGTCGTCCCCGCCGATTCGGTGCGCGCTCTTGTGGAAAAGCTGAAAACGCAAAGAGGCATCGTGATCAGTCACGAGACGATCGAAGGCGCGAACCACTTTTTCGAGGACCGGATCGATGACATGATGATTGCCATCAACCGCTATCTCGATCAGCGGCTCGATCCCGCAAACAGGCTGCCTTTGCCCAGCAAGACCAAATCCCCGCCACCGCCGGACGATGATGGTGAGGAGGAATAGACGGCCTCATGGCTCAATCCCCGCTTTCCTCGCGGGGATTGCTCATTCAGGGTGAGATCGGTCAGGCCGCAGCCACGGAATTATGCGCGACGATTTCGTCGGCCAGCTTGCCCGTGACCTCGGCCAGATGGTCGAAACTGGCCGTGAAGCTGGCTGCGCCTGCTGTTGCGGAGCGCAGTTCGATGATCACGTCCTGCATCTCGACTTCCGGAATGTAGGCCTGGACATTATCCCAGCCCGGCCAGCCCGGTCGGGCGTCGAAACCGAGGATCTGACCGCGCCGTGACGAGATGATACCGTTAATCTTCGATGTTGCATCGGACGGCACAGCGATTTCGACGGCCATGACCGGCTCCAGCAGGACCGGCGAGCATTGCGGCATCCCTTCCGACATGGCGAGACGTCCCGCCGCCCGGAACGCCATGTCCGATGAGTCCACCGTATGGTATGAGCCATCCTTCAGGCATACGGCGATGTCGACGGCCGGAAAGCCTAGCGGGCCGGATGTCAAATAGTCCTTCACGCCGTATTCGACCGAAGGGATATACTGCTTCGGCACCACACCGCCGGTAATCTCATCGGAGAAGACGAAACCGGAGCCGCGCGGCAGCGGCTTGATATCGAGTACAACATCGCCGAACTGGCCATGTCCGCCACTCTGTTTCTTGTGCCGTCCGCGCACTTCAACGCTCTTGCGGATCGTCTCCTTATAGGGGATCTGCCGGGGACGCGTTTCGACCTTCACACCGAAACGCCGCTCAAGCTGCTTCAAGGCTATGCGCAGATGCATTTCACCCTGTCCCCAGAGCACCATTTCGCCGGTTTCCGGATCGTGAACCAGACTAAGCGAGGGATCTTCCTCAATGAGTTTGGCAAGAGACGATGTCAGCTTGACTTCGTCCTTTTTCTGCGAGGCAATAAGCGCCAGCCCATAGACCGGATAGGGAGCGGGCGGCGGCTGGATCGGGCCACTTAAAGAGTTCCCGATTGAAATAAGGTCGCCGGTCTTTATCTCTTCCAGACGCCCGAGAGCGATAACGTCGCCTGCGATGCCCGGCTTGTCCCGCTTGCGCGGCTCCTGCCCGTAAAGACTGAAGATACCCGCGACGCGTTCCTCGCCGTCCTTTCCGGTCACGGCCACACCATCGCCGAAGGAGCCGCCGAATATGCGGACGATCGAAAGCTTGCCAGCATGAGGCGTATGGTAGGAACGGAACACATAGGCCGCGGGGTCTTTTCCGGTAAGCCCGAGACGGCCGGCAGTACGCGGCCAGTGCGGCGCTTCATGCCGCAAGGCTTTCAGGAGGCGCGTTACGCCATTGCCTTGTTCGGCGCTGCCGAACAGCACAGGACAGATCTTACCTTCACGCAGATCCTCGCTGAGATCGTCGAAGACGCGGTCACGCGGCGGCTCGATGTCGCTGAGAAGCGCCTCCATCAGCTCGTCGTCATAATCGGCCAGTTTCTCCAGCATGGAAAAGCGGGCCTCTTCTTCGCGCTCGTGAAGGTCTTGGGGAATATCGACCACTTCGCTTGGCTCATGTTCGCGATAGACAAAGGCGCGTTCGAGAGCGAGATCCACGAAGCCGGTCGCAACGCCATTCTGCCATATCGGGATCTGCCGTAGCACAAGCGGCAGTCCGCTGGCCGGTTGCAGCATCGGGATGATCTGCCGGATCGGCGTTTCGTTCTTGTCGATCTTGTTGATGAAGAGGAAATGCGGGATTTTGCTGTCGGAAAGCTGCTTTAGCGTCAGTTGCAGAGATGGGAGCTTCTTTTCGTCGGCCTCGCACACCACGATCGCGGCATCGCAGATGGACAGGGCGGATTGGGAATGAAACTGGAATTCGATTGAACCTGGGCAGTCAATAAATGTGAACGGGTCGTCGATAAAAGTGGCATCGGCGATATTCGGTTCGATGCTCATCTGGTGTTCGCGGGCTTCCGGTGAAGTGTCGCCGACAGTATTTCCTGCCGCAATGCTGCCTTGCCTGTTAGTCTGTCCTGTTCGGGCAAGGATAGACTCAAGTAATGTTGTCTTGCCGCTGAGATAAGGTCCAACTATTGCAATGCAGCGTGTACCTTGGCCGCGTTGGCCATCTTTATCTCCCATCATTTCCTCCGCATTACGTTTTTATTCTTAATAGCGTGTCGATCATACACGCCGTAATTGCATATGGTGAACCCAGAAATGGGAGTTTGCAAGAGCGGGAATCACAACGGCTGATTGCTGCGGCGCGGCAAGGACTGTCAGCCTGTAAAGTCGAGGCCAATGTCTAGAACAGACGCGGAATGGGTCAGTGCGCCGGATGAGATCACATTGACGCCCGTTTCGGCGATTGCGCGTACCGTGTCGAGCGTTACGCCCCCCGATGCTTCAAGGATAATATTGCGTTCGCGGCACATTTTGACGGCCTTGCGGAGGTCCTCAAGGCTCATATTGTCGAGCAGTACCGCGTCGACCGGATAGCGCAAGGCCTCCTCAAGCTGCTCCAGCCGGTCCACCTCAATCTCGATCTTGACGAGATGCCCGGCCCCCAGTCTTGCGCGCTTGATGGCGGCGCCAATCCCGCCGGATGCGGCGATATGGTTGTCCTTGATCAGCACGGCATCGAACAGACCGAAACGATGGTTCACGCCGCCTCCGGCAAGGACAGCATATTTCTCGAAGGCGCGCAGGCCCGGCGTCGTCTTGCGAGTGCAGCAGATGTTCGCTGAGGTGTCTTCGATCGCCTGTGCATAGGCGCGCGTCGCGGTGGCGATCCCGCTCAAATGGCCCAGATAGTTCAGCGCCACGCGCTCGGCGCTAAGTATGGTGCGGGCCTTGCCTTCGACGCGTGCGATTTCGCTACCAGCTTCAGCGTCGCCGCCGTCGGCTATGACCGTTTCGAAAGACACATTCGGATCGAGACGCCGGAATGCGGCCTCGGCGAGCGGCAATCCGGCAATACGGCCCGGCTTCCGCGCCACAATGGCAGCGCGTGCGTGTGCATCATCCGGGATTGTCAGATTGCTGGTGATGTCGCCAGCCAGACCGAGATCTTCGGTGAAAGCCGTGTCGAGTGCAGCCGAAATAAGGTGGATCGGGAAAGCAAGCGTCATTGCTCTGATCCTTGCAGAATCTCTTCCGATAATGCCTTGGCGGCGCTCAGGGTGATCATGCTGCGCCTTGCTTCGCTTTGTGCCTCCGGGTAGTCCGAGCGATAATGCCCGCCCCGGCTCTCCTGGCGGAAATAGCCGCTGACCGCCATAGTGAGCGCTGTTTCGGCGACATTTGCAAGGGGCGATGAGGGCTGGGCGATGAGGCTCAAATCCTCGATAAAAGCGATGGCGGTCCGAAGGCTTTCGGCGGAGCGAACAACGCCGACATGTGCCGTCATGACGTCCTGAAGTTCTGCAAGCTTTCCATTGTCCAGTCCAGGATCGAAGACTGGTCCTTCCGTCGCCGCGCCGCCACCTGCGCCAGTGCCGATACCGGAGATATCCTCCGCTGCACGACCCGCCATGACGACAGCTTCAAGAAGCGAATTGGAGGCGAGCCTGTTCGCTCCTTGAAGTCCGGTCGAGGCGGCTTCGCCGATCGCCCATAAGCCGTCGATGGAGCTCCTTGCATTGGCGCTCGTCGCGATACCGCCCATGTGATAATGCGCGGCCGGGGCAATCGGAATAAGATCGGTGGTCGGGTCGATGTTCGCCTCCCGGCAAGCCGCATAGACCGTCGGGAAGTGTTCTTTCATGGTCGCGCCAATTTTGCCCCGGCAGTCGAGATAAGCCCCGCGCCCTTCCGCGCGCTCGATCTGAACCGCGCGGGCAACCACATCGCGCGGCGCTAACTCGGCATCGGGATGCCGTGCGAGCATAAATCGCTCCCCCGCGCCATTGACGAGCTTGGCTCCGTCGCCTCTCAGAGCCTCGGTCGCGAGTGGAGCGGGATGCTTGCCGACATCGAGCGCGGTGGGGTGGAATTGCACGAATTCCGCGTCGGCGATCACTGCCCCGGCGCGTCCTGCGATGGCGATACCATCGCCGCGCGCTTCTTGCGGGTTGGTGGTCAGGGTGTAGAGCTGGCCAATGCCGCCTGTCGCAAGGATGACGGCTCTGCCAGGCATGAACATGCTCGTTGTGGGGCCGCCCTCGGCTGGCGCGTAATAAAGTCCGGTGACGCGTCCGTCAGACAGGGCGAGATCGACAGCCTTGGTTTTTTCCACGAGATGGATGGAGGGTGTGCCCAGCACAGTTGTAATCAGCGCTTTCATGATCGCCTTGCCTGCACGGTCACCCTGAACGCCGATCACGCGGCGGGCGCTGTGCGCCGCCTCGCGGGACTGACGGAGTCGTCCTTCGAGGTCGCGGTCGAAGGGCACGCCGTAACGGAGGAGATCCTCGATCCTTGCAGGCGCTTCGCGAACGATGCCTTCGACCACAGCGATGTCGCACAGGCCAGCTCCGGCCCGGATCGTGTCGGCGGCGTGTTTCTCGAAGCTGTCGCCCTCACCGATCGCGGCGGCGATTCCGGCCTGCGCCCATGTGCTGGATGCGCCTTCGCCAAGCGGGCGCGGCGTAATCACGGTGACGGGTATGGGGGCAAGTTTAAGGGCGGCGAACAGACCGGCGAGACCGCCGCCAATGATGATAACAGGTCGTTCCGCCGGTCCTGAAAGAGCGTTTGCCATTCTTTAAGTCTTTACGCCTCGCGCGGACCGAAGGCCGGAAACGGACTCGGGACCACTTGTCTGTGCTGCGTGGGCAGCTTAGGAGATTTGTCTTGCTTGCGGCAATCCGTATGAGGATGACCGGCAAGGTGCAAGACTCTCCAGATAAGGCGCAGGAGGTTATCAGGCAATATCCGCCGGACATGCTTGAAAACGAAACTGTGCGGAAACACCGCGCCCATGTTCAGGAAACAGCTGGGCGCGGCGGTGACTCAGTTCGCGGCAGCAGAATGTGTTTCTGCTTCGAGCTGGACGAATTCGTTCTTCATATAGTCGATGTTCCCGAGTGACATGATCGACTTGTCGTCCTTATGCATTCCGGCTGGCGCAACGCCTGTGAATGCTACGGTCCGCAGGGACTGCTTCGAGAAATCGAGCTGTGCAACCAGATCGGGGGCGGGCTGATAGGACGTATTGGAGACCACATGAACGATCTTGAATCCTTCCAGCTTGAGCTGGGTCAGGAAGGAGTCCATGGCCAGCGCGGTCACTTCCTTGAGGTCATGGAACAGGACGATGCCGCCATTCATTTTACGAATCCGCTCCATGGCCTGGTTGACGAGCTGTTCAGGCGTCAATCCGTGTTGGGTGTCGTCGGATACGACATCGACGGACCAGACACTGATATTCCGGCTGGCCAGATAGGCATTCAGTTCATCGGAATAGTTCAGGCCCGGAAAACGGAAGAAAGGTGCGATCGGTTCGCCCAGAATATAGGCGCTCGCGGCAAAGCCTTTCTCAATTTCAACCTTGGCCTCTTCGAACGTCATCTTGGTGAGGTCACGGGGGTGCGACCAGGTGTGGCTGGCAATCGTATGTCCGCGTCGCGCAATTTCCTTGAGCTGCTTTTTCATGAAAAACGCCATGCGGCCAACAGTGAAAAAGGTTGCCTTCACACAGTGCTGGTCAAGAACGTCAAGGATCTGTTTGGTGTGCGTACGGTGCGGACCGTCATCGAATGTTAAAATGATCTCCTTTTTCCGCAGCAGACCACTTTTCTTATATTGAAGGCGGCCAAAATGCTTCCCATTGCTGGAATCCACCGCGATGATCCGCGACAGGCCGGTTGTGCGCGGATCGTCAGCGCAATCTGCTGCCCGAGCAAAAGACAGAGGTGCAGCGAGAACCGTCGCCGCCAAGGCAATTCTGAAATACTGATACATAAAATTTCCCGTCCGCCACTCAGATCCGCTGTTTCGAATACAATCGCAAGATCGTCACCATTCCCTCAATATAAAACTGGGATTTGATGACAGTTGGGCGGTACTTGTGGATTTTCGGATACAGCTGCATCAAATTATCGTTTATGACGGAGCGGAATGAGGACATTTTAGGCGGGACAGACGGGCATGGCGGTCAAGATTGCGAGTTGGAACGTAAATTCGATAAAAATCCGGATTGATGCGGTCACTAACTGGCTGCGGGAAGCGCAACCCGATGTTCTTTGCCTGCAGGAGCTCAAATGCGAGGACAGCGCTTTTCCGCGCGGGGCGATCGAGGATCTTGGCTATAATCTCGCGATTTTCGGCCAGAAGACCTATAATGGCGTGGCGCTTATCTCGAAATGGCCGCTTAGCGACATACGCCGGGGACTGCCAGGGATGCCCGATGACGAGCAGTCCCGGTATGTGGAGGCGCTTGTCGAAGCGGGCGAGCGCGTGTTCCGGGTCGCCTCGATCTATCTGCCGAACGGCAATCCGGTCGACACACCCAAATTTTCCTACAAGCTGGACTGGATGACCGCCTTGCAACGCCATGCGGAGGACCTGCTCTCACATGAAGAGCCATTGGTGCTTGCGGGCGACTATAATGTCATCCCCATGCCAGATGACGTCTACGACCCGAACGCCTGGCTGGACGATGCACTCTATCGTCCTGAAAGCCGGGCTGCTTTGCGCTCCATCTGCAATCTCGGCCTGACGGATGCGATCCGCGCCTGCCATGATGAGGCGGGGCTTTACACGTTCTGGGATTATCAGGCCGCTGCCTGGCCAAAGAACAAGGGCATACGCATCGACCATCTGCTGCTGTCGCCGGAAGCGGCCGATCTGCTGCATGGCGTGGGGATTGACAAGCATGTCCGCGGCTATGAAAAGCCTTCGGACCATGTGCCGGTCTGGGCGGTGCTGTCGTGATTTTACGGCTTGGCAAATGGGGGCGCCGTTAAAGGGCCCTCAATATGCATCGGTTGATGATTACCATCGGCAGCCATAATTGCATGCTGTCCGCATAGCACCCCGCAGTCATCACCACGGCCAACCCATGCGCGGGAACGACGAAGAGACGCTGTGCCGTCCAATCCGATCCCGGCCTGGAACCGGCGACCGCCCCAGCCACCAGTAATAGCCATAGAAAAAGAGACGGTCATCCGCGCCGATATGGGGCGTCAATGATTGTTCGATCCAGTCCTCTGACAAGACCTGTTCTCAGTTCCATTGGCCGCCATGCGTCGCCATCTTTTCCCGCCGGGCATCTGTCAGACAAAAAGGGATCCATGCCAAACTCCTTTGGGAGCTTGGATCACTGTTCGCCGAAAATGGGTGTCCTGATCCTCCACTTCGCGCTAACCCGATCCGTTTCATGATTGCCCGTGCCGTACCAAAAGTCGGACATATAAAAACAACCTATGATAAGTGTAACAAAGTGATTGCAACCTAAATTCCCCCCACATATGAATTAGAAAATTCAACTGATCTGGAAGCCCTCTTTTGTCTGCGCAGCCCAATATCCGACCTCACAGGTAAGACAAGACATGATGCTTTCCTAGGCAAACATGCCCTCTGGAACATCAGGTAGTCTGCCCACCCCACCAGTGTCGCCATTCACCTGCATCAAATATAAATACAATTATTTTATGTAAAATCGCCTTTCCTTGCTTTCTTTGTAAGATTATAACAACGAAATTTTTAATAAAGATTATTGTTAATATGTTAAAACGCCCGTCCTATTCGGTAA
>CAYOUP010000072.1:0-11087 GCA_964407125.1 uncultured Hyphomicrobiaceae bacterium
CGACTTCGTGTGCGAGCCTGATGCAACTTCGAGCAGCCGATCAAAAATCTGCTGTCCCTTGGCTTCGATGGACACGCCGTCGAGCACGTCGCCGCAATTGATGTCCATGTCGTCGATCATCTTTTCATACATCGGCGTGTTGGTGGCGAGCTTCATTGACGGCACCGGTTTGCAGCCATAGGCGGAGCCGCGCCCGGTTGTGAAGGTGATCATGTTCGCGCCGCTGGCGACCTGTCCGGTGATCGAAACCGGATCGTAGCCGGGCGAGTCCATGAAGACGAACCCCTTGGCGTCCGCCGGTTCGGCATATTCATAGACGGCGGTGAGCGGGGACGTTCCGCCCTTGGCCGCCGCGCCAAGCGACTTCTCCAGAATGGTCGTCAGCCCGCCGAGCTTGTTGCCGGGGGACGGATTATTATTCATCTCCATGCGGTTGCGAGCGGTGTAATCCTCCCACCATTTGATCCGTTCAACGAGCTTCTCGCCAACCTCGCGATTGACGGCGCGCCGCGTCAGCAGATGCTCGGCGCCGTAAATCTCGGGCGTTTCAGCAAGGATCGTGGTGCCGCCATGCGCGACCAGAATGTCGGAGGCATAGCCGAGCGCCGGATTGGCCGTAATGCCGGAATAGCCATCCGACCCGCCACATTGCAGGGCAAGCGACAACATCGAAGCGGGCAGCGTCTCGCGCCGCGCCTGATCAACGAGCGGCAGCATCTCCCTGATCGTCTCGACGCCGCGATCGACTGTCTTTTTCGTACCGCCAATCTCCTGAATCGTCATGGAGCGGAACGTGTTACTTTCCTCGATCCCGTAAAGCTCCTTCCATCGCCCGATCTGGAAACCTTCACAGCCGAGCCCGACCATCACCACCGCGCCCATATTCGGGTTCGCCGCATAGCCCCACTGCGTGCGCTTGAGCATGTGATAGCCCTCGCCATTCACATCCATCGCACAGCCTCCGCCATGAACCAGCGGAATGACGCCATCGATATTCGGATATTCATCGAGAATACCGGAGCGCCGCACGGCTTCGGCCATGAACCTGGCAACGCTCGCCGAACAGTTCACGCTTGTCAGTATACCGATATAATTCCGCGTACCCGCCTTGCCGTTTGCGCGACGGAAACCTTCGAATGTCGCGGGGACCTCCGGCTCGGGCAGGCCGCCCTTATCCGCATCGACGCCAAAAGCATAATCGCGCGAGAAATCGCTCATCACGACATTATGCTCATGCACCCATTCGCCGCGCCCGATATCCGCGCTCGCAAAGCCGATGATCTGGCCGAATTTCCTGATCGGCTCGCCGGATGTGATAGCGCACACGGCAATCTTGTGGCCGCGCGGCACTCTGGTCGCGGCAACGATCCCTTCGGCGAGCGAGTCCCCCTGCTGCACCTGATCGACGGTAACCACGATATTGTCGTCGCTATGCAGACGCAATGTGCGCGGAGATCGTGGGGTATAGTTCATCGAAACTCTGTCCTCGTAGGGTGAAATAGCCCAGCCTGCTTCGCTGGCCGTCAAATTCTGTGCACCGAATATATGGGTTACAGAGAAACTATGGCAAACAATCTATATGGACGATTCCATATTAAAAATCAGGAAGCGCCGGTGGCGGGCTCGACGGCGATGGTCTTCACCGCCGGGAACTGGCGCTGGATATCGGCTTCGAGTTCCGCAATGCTTTTCTCGATGTCCGGCGTGGTCAACCGGTCCTCAAATTCCGCGACAATCGAGACAATGACATGCGACGGACCGAGATGCATCGTGTTCAGCTCATGGCAGCGGATAATTGCGCTATTCGCCCTGATCGCGTTCCGGATGCCATCGACAACATGTTGCCCGGCCGACTCACCGATCAGCAGCGCCTTGGTTTCATAAGCGAGGAATATCGCGACAAGGGCCAGCAGGAAGCCGATCGCGATGGAGGCGAGGCCGTCGAAGATCGGCAAATTGTACGTGTCCGCCACGTAAACGCCTATAAGCGCAATGACCAGTCCCGTACAGGCCGCGCTGTCCTCAAGCAGTACGGTGAAGATCGCCGGATCTTTCGACTGGCGCACCGACCTGATGAAACTCGCCTTGCTCCCGGTCTCCTGCCTTTGGCGTTGAATGGCGCGGAAAGCAATATACCAGGCCGCAGCTTCAATCACGAGAGCAGCTACGAGAATGGCGTAGCTCACACCGACATTTGCGATCGGGTGCGGCGAGAGGATCTGCACATAGCCTTCATAGAAGGACAGCCCAGCACCGACCGCGAAGATAAGAATGGCGACGACAAAGGCCCAGAAATAGATTTCGGCGCTGTAGCCGAAAGGATGCTGCCGGTCAGGCGGCCGCTCCGACGCTTTCATGCCATAGAGCAGCAGAAGCTGATCGAGACTGTCGACGACGGAGTGAATACCCTCGCTGAACATGGCGGAGCTGCCGGTGATGCTGGCGGCGATAAATTTCGTGACCGCAATAACGGCATTTCCGGTGAATGCTGCGTAAACGACAGTTTTGCTTGTGGCCATGTCTCTGCGCCGTCCGGTTTTATTTCACCTTGCGGAGCAAGCCTGCACAATCCGCTGCCATTGTAAATCCCTCAGCGGTTTTTTCGGTCCGATCTCGCAAGCAGTTAAGATGCCGGACCGGCTGAGACTGCGCCGAAAGATCAGACGGCAGTCTTTTTTCTGGGATCGTCCACCAGCCGCGCGAACGCCCTTGTGCTTCGCATCGCCTGGGCCCTCCGGCGGACATAGAGCGGCCTGACGACCTTGTTTTCGGTATCCTTTGAGTCTTCCCGGTCGTTGCGCTTCCAGAGCCAATCGCGCGCGATCTTCTGCGCCTCGGCGATTTGCGCGGCGGTCATCTCGCTAGCCAGCTCGGCGCGTGCGTCCAATGCGCCCTCATGCCCCATCATCGCGGCAAGATTGAACCATTTATGGGCCGCAACGAGATCATGTTCGACACCTCGCCCGGTCGAATAACACATGCCGAGCACGAAAAGCGCATCCGCATCGCTGTTGCGGGGCGGATCTGTATCGACCACTTCTGCTTTTTCGACATCTTTCTCTGCGGGCTTCTCCGCTTCAGCCAATAGGTCACTCATAAACTTTTTCCTGAAATACGCGCCCTTGTGGGCTGAAAAACTCCATCTGCTAACGCGCTGCTCGCGTATGTGTGCAAATTTAGAGTGTTATCGGAAAATTTCTGTAAATTACCGGGAATTAATCGAAGCAATTCTCTTAATATGTAAATATACTTAGGTTAATAATACTTATCTATACCTAACAACTTGTTTCTATGTGTTCAGGAATTGCGATCACCTCGGTAAGAACTGCGAAAGGTCGCCTTCCACGAGAAGCAGGCGCCATGATTTTTTGGGATCGCCATAGGCGTAAAGATTCCAGCCGCTCCAGGGAAACGTCAGAATGTCCGCTTTTTCCAGCAGATCGACCGTGAGGCTCGGATAGAGCTTCTGAAGATCCTCCGCCGCGCGTTCGGCGGAAATATCCGCAGGCCAGAGAATTGCGCTTTGCCGAACGCGCCCCGGAAATGCCTCAAGAGGCGGTTCGTAGACATGCGAATCGGTGAGCGAAATCAGCGCATTCGGGAAAAAGCGGTGCAGGTTTCCGCCGAGCTCCCGGTCATTCACGAGGATCTGTCCACCAGCGAATCCGCGGCTTTTCATGGCATCCGCCAGCTCGGCATAGGGAACGCCCCAACGGCAGATATTGCAGACCGGATGCTGGACATACATATTCGCCGCACGCCCAAAGAACGCGACGATCGCGATACCGACCGCCATGATCACGAAACGCCGGATCTGCCCGGCGGGCGGAGCCGCATTGCGTGCCTGTGCAACAAGCCAGATCGACGAAATCAGGAATAGCGGCATAAGCGCATGGGTCGCATAGCGATTGATACCGAAAATGACCGCGCCAATGATCAGCGCAACGATGGACAGCAGCGACATATGCAGAATGAGCTGCTCAAAATCGGGCGGCGCATCACGGTTCGGCGTCACCCGTGCATCTCTCAAGATGGTGCGAATCATGCCCGGAAAGAAAATCGGCAGTATGAAGATCAGCGGCGCAAGATACATGAGCGGTTCGGTGAACGACCGCCTCACGCCCGCCAGCGCATTTCGTACATAATCATGGCTGCCTGCATCCACCAGCGAAGGCACGATCGCGCCAAGACCCGCTTCGGTGGAGGCCAGCCAGATATAATGCGGGGCGGCAATCGCTGCCATGATCACAGGCAAAAAGGCAAGCGCGGGGCGAAGCAGGACCGCCCGGATTGAAGGCTGCAGGCAGGCCGCGAGGATCAGTATACCGAGAAAAACCCAATAGATAGGTTCGGTCAGCACACCAAGCCCGGCAATCGCTCCGAGCAGGGCGAAATCCGCCATGCGACCCCGTTCGATCAGCCGCAGCAGCGCCCAGAAGGAAGCGGCAACAGCGCACATCGCACCGACCTGATGCGTAAAACCTTCATGAAAACGCCAGCTTATCTGGTAGATCAGCGCCAGTGCTTCGACCGACAGAAACGCCCAGAACACATCGCCTTTCATTACACGGCGTGCGGAGAGAAAAATAAAGGCGCAGCTGGCCGTCAGCAGCGAATATTTCAGGAGCTGAAATCTGAGCGCGCCGGGCCCGGTCAATTGCCCCAGCACCCAGATCAGCCAATCATATAGCGGCGGCTGTCCGGGCAGATAGCCAAGCTGAAGCGTCTGCGCCAGTATGGCGTCGAGCGGATCGTCTTCGCCCAGATTGAGCGATGCGATAAGGCGGGCCGTAATATGGATGAAGGAGTAGAGTCCGACAGCCATGATCACACCGGACAGGCTGTAGAGCCCGCCGGACTTGACCCGTGCCACAATGCCCTGCGAGGAAACGGTCCGCTCCAGCACCGGCGCACCTCAGCCTTGAGGAAAAATTTCGAACACCGTCGATCCGGTCGTCTTGCGGTCCTCAAGATCACGATGCGCTTGCGCGGCTTCGGCAATCGGATAGGTCTGATTGACCTCGATCTTCACATGGCCCTTGTCGATGACATCGAACAGGTCCTGTGCCGATGCGAGCAGCTGTTCGCGTGTGGCGATGTAATGGCCCAGAATCGGGCGGGTCGCGAACAGCGATCCTTTCTGGGCGAGGATTGCAATCTCCATCGGCGGCACGGGACCGGAGGCGTTGCCGAATGTCACCCAGAGACCGAGCGGCCTGAGGCAGTCGAGTGATGCCGGGAACGTGTCCTTGCCAATCGCGTCATAGACGACATCCACGCCCTGTCCGCCGGTAATCTCCTTTACGCGCTCGACAAAATTCTCGGTGCGGTAATTGATGACATGCGTGCAGCCGCAGGCCTTCGCCATCGCGGCTTTTTCCTCCGACCCGACGGTGCCGATGATTGTCGCGCCGAGATGCGAAGCCCACTGTGTCGCGATCGTGCCGATCCCTCCGGCGGCGGCGTGAAGCAGCATCACCGTATCCGGGCCGACATTGTAGGTCTGCATTAGCAGATATTGCACCGTCATACCCTTGAGCATGATCGCCGCCGCAAGTTTGCTGTCGATCACATCAGGCAGCTTGACGAGCCGATCCGCGGGGACCAGCCGCTCTTCCGCATAGGCGCCGATTATGCTTGCATAGGCGACGCGATCGCCAGGCGCGACCTCCGTAACGCCGGGCCCGACCTCAAGCACGACGCCTGCGCCTTCCGCCCCCAGAACGAATGGCAGCGAGGGCTGCGGATACAGGCCGGTCCGGTGGTAGGTGTCGATGAAGTTCAATCCGGCGTAATGGTGGCGTATCTTCGCCTGACCGGGACCGGGCGCGGGGACATCGACCTCTTCCCAGATCATCGCTTCCGGACCGCCGTAATTATGAACGCGTACTGCGTGAGGCATGGGGCTCCTCCAATCTCTGCTGCATCAGCCACAAGTAATGCAGCAGAGGCCGAATGACCAGCCTGCAATAAGGGTGAGCAGGAAATGGGTTAGAGCGTCGGGCGTGAAGTTTGAATCGATGCACTAACGGATGGGCGGATTGACCAGAAGCGCGAGACGTATCAGTCCGGTGCGGCTGGACACTCCCGCCTTGGCATAGATGGACCGAACCTGCGAACGCACGGTTTCGGGCGATACGCCGCGCTGGTCCGCGATGATTTTAACGGTGCCGCCGTGAATGAGAGCCTCGCAAACTTTCGTTTCCGCAGACGAGAGACCGAATATCCGCGACAGCCCGTCGATTGAAAATTCGGCGGTTTCATCGGGGTCGATAATATAAATCAGACTGCCTGAGAATTGCGGCTGAAGTTCCGCATTGCTATCGCGCAGAGGCGAAACAACGACAAGGAAGGGCGTTCCGCCGGAAATGCGCGGGCAGGTGAAGGAAATCTCATCATCAATTCCCTCGCCAATCGCGGTTTGCGCGGTTGATTGAATTGCGGCCCGCAAGTGAGCGGTTATGTCATCGTCGCGTGAGATGATCTGCCCTTCGCGTGACATGAAGAGACCGTCACCACTGGAAAATATGCGTTGCGCTTCTTCATTGCTGACGGCAATACAGCCCAAGTCTGTTGCAACGCACATGCCGATACCGACCTTGTCGAGCGCCGCCAGAACCGCCTGATAACGCAGCCAGAGTACGTTGAATGTGCGCCCGATCTCGACGGCTTTGGACAGATGCGGGACCGTCAGCTCCAGCATTTTCCAGAATTCGTCAGGGACATCTTTCCATTCCCGCCCATGCTGGACCGTAATGAAGTCCTTCCAAGCGCCGTGAGTATTGAGTTGCGCGCCGCCTCGCGCCACTATGCCGAAGCGTTCGCGGATATATTTGAGGTCCGGCCGATCTCTTTCGTTTTCCATATTGGGCCAGACCTCAAGATCCGTACCCATATGACGCGGGGGACAATCGTGTAAATAGTCAGAAATCTGTTGCTCGTAATGCGAAAATTTCTCCGTGTACTCACGAAGATCTTCGTAAGTATAAAGACTGCTCCAAGCCTGCATACTGAATGGCCGATCGGCAAGATCATAGGCCATGATGATCGTACTGCGCATCTGGAGAATTTGGGTGAGGTAATCCAGCGCCTTTTGCCACAATTCAGGCTTCAGGGCAGCATCATAAATGTCAGGTAACACTCTGAGTACCCTGAGTTGCATTGCCCCCGCGACGCAGCGCGCCCTTCACACAAGATCATGACTACTTTTATAACAAGCGCCATAAATCATGTATCAAGAAAGGCAAGCATAAATATCGTATTTATTCATCAATTTATCAGAAATATTCTGAATGTATGCGATTTAAGTAGATATGCGTTCAATATCAGCGCCACAGCTACTCAATTTTTCTTCGAGCCGTTCAAAACCGCGATCAAGATGGTAGACGCGGTTGATCGTCGTTTCGCCCTCGGCCATCAGGCCACCGATGACAAGGGAAACCGATGCGCGCAGGTCGGTAGCCATGACTTCCGCGCCCCTTAATTCCTCAACACCATGAATATGAGCAGTATCGACACTGGTCTTGATATCGGCACCCAGGCGCGCAAGTTCCTGAACATGCATGAAGCGGTTTTCAAAGATCGTTTCGCGGATGTGAGACGTGCCTTCGGCCTTGGTCATAAGGGCCATGAGTTGTGCCTGAAGGTCGGTCGGAAATCCGGGGAAAGGCTGCGTTTCAACCTCAACAGCGCGCAATCCGGCCCCATTGCGAGCGACCTTGATACCGTGATTGGTCTCCGTGATATTGACCCCGGCTTCCTGCAACACCTCTAGTGCTTTGCGCAACAGATCAGGCCGCGCACCTTCAAGCAGGACCTCTCCGCCTGTCGCGGCAACGGCCATCGCATAGGTCCCGGTCTCGATCCTGTCCGGCAGCACCGTATGGATCGCGCCCTGAAGATAATCGACGCCCTGAATATGCAGCGTCGATGTTCCGATGCCCTCGATTCGCGCGCCCATCTTGACCAGACAGTCTGCCAGATCGCCGACTTCCGGTTCACGCGCCGCATTTTCGATCACGGTCTCGCCCTTTGCCAGAACGGACGCCATCAACACATTATGCGTCGCGCCGACGGAAACGAGCGGAAATTCGATCCGCGCCCCACGCAGGCCAGAGGAAGGAATTTTCGCGACGACATAGCCGCCCGACAGCTCCATCTGCGCCCCGAGCTTCTCCAAGCCCATCAGATGCAGGTCGACCGGACGCGTTCCGATCGCACATCCGCCCGGCAGCGAAACGGTCGCTTCACCGTGACGCGCAAGCAGCGGACCGAGCACCCAGAAACTGGCGCGCATCCGGCGGACAAGATCGTAAGGCGCCCGTGAATCCACGATTTCGCGCGCGCTCAGATGGAAGGTTTCGCCGATATGACCATTACCATGCGCCCGCTTGCCATCCACGGCGCAATCGACGCCATGATTGCGCAGGATACGCGCGAGCATGTTGGTGTCGGCCAGATTCGGCATGTTCTTCAGGGTCAGCGTCTCAGACGTCAGCAGGCTGGAAATCATCAACGGAAGGGCCGCATTCTTCGCGCCGCTTATCGGAATAACCCCGTTGAGCGGCTTTCCGCCCCTGATACGAATCTGATCCATTTACGATGATGCCCCGGAAAAAAGTGAAATTCGCCAGTCGGTAAGGATTAAACGAGCCGTGAGGAGGGTGCAAGTCCGGTGGTGGGTTTTAGGTCTTTCCGGTTTCGCTGCCGCCATCATCGGGAGGCTTGCCGGAGCCACCGGGAGCATTGCGCGCGCGCGTCTGGGCCTTGCGGCGCTTCAGATTCTCACGAAGCTGGGCGGCAAGCCGCGCCTCGCGCCCGGCCCTTGCATTCGTCTTGCCCGATGGTTGGTCCTTCGTCATCGCTACACTTCATGACTTTAGTCTGCACGACAATCTAATGCTTCGCGTCCGGACCAGCCAGCATGTTCTCAGAATTACTCGCGCTTCCGCTTGACGCAACAGCGGAACTCTTGTCTATTCGCCGCCATCGTGGCATGGTCCGCCGGACATTCGAAGCGCACGCTTCCGCCGCAGTAGCTCAGTGGTAGAGCGCACCCTTGGTAAGGGTGAGGTCGAGAGTTCAATTCTCTCCTGCGGCACCATCATTTTTCTTTTTAGTTCAAAGGGTTTCAGCTGATGTTCTCCGCAGCGGGCGCGAGAGATCATGTCGCATAACGTTTCATGAACGCTGCAGCAACATTTCATCAAGTCAAGGGGACGATGAGGGGAAAACCTGGTCGTTCGTTTGTATTGTGTTCTTTTAGCCAAAGAACTGCTGTAATTGGCGGTGCAAAAGTCTACCAGCCCGCCTCAAAACGACAGCTTGGTCACGGGTGCTTCTCGGCGGCGCATTTCTACGACGATGGTTACGACGAGGAAGACCCAGAAGTTCAGCCAGTGCACCACCCAGAATGCGGCGAGTGCGCCGATGGTCAGGACAATCCACACGGAAATCGCAATCAGGCAATGCGCGATCATCCCGCGCAGCGCGCCGGGCGACCGCCAGCCGAGTATGGCGATCATGAAATTGACCGCCGTGAGCGCACTCGCAAGCACGAATAAAATCTGCGTCAGAAGAAGCTGCTTCAGAGTAAGCGATGCCTGCGAGACCGTTGATAATTCCCCGGCATAGGCCGTGAGGATGTTGATGAACCGTCCCTGATGCCAAAAGCCGGTGATATCCCACAGCATGGCCGGGGACATATCCCCCGCAATGTCTACCAGAACCGCCGTTGCAATCGCCAGCAAGCCACCGCATGCGATGGCGAGGCTCCTGCAGAAGGGTATGGAGAACATGCTCCGATTGTCGAGCCGGGCGACGAAATCCCTGGCGCCGTCATTGATCAGCCACGGAAGCGCGACGATCAGAAGAAAGTTTTCGGCGGCGGCCAGGATGAAGGGCATATGGGTACGTTTTCCGTACTTGCTATCGTGTCAGAGCAAACGGTTCGATACCTCACTGTGCCGATGCGCTACGTGCGGATGCAAGCTCGGTTTCAAGCTTATTGATCCGCGCCTCCAGGGACTTGAGTCGCGCCGCACTCACCTTTGAACTCTGATCGGCATCCTCAAGCATCTCGGCATGCTTCTCTTCGTAATCGAACGGATCGAAAACCAAACCGAGACCGGGCAGAGGGAAAAGGTCGATATGAAGCTCGCTGATATTCACTCCATCCGACAGCTCGCCGGCATTGGCAAGGTTGCGCAGCAGAACCGTTTCCAGATAGCCGATCGGACCGGAAACCTTCTGCGCATAGGCATCAACGTGCTTCTCGAATTCTACAAGTTCGTCCGGCGTAAGATCTTCCTTATGCTTGAACTCAACATCAAGTTCCGGGATGAGGCCGACACCAACCTTGACCCCCATCAGCACAAAGCCGCTTTCTTCAATGAGCTTGGCGAATTCGCTCGTCTTGTGTTCCGTCAAATGTCTTTTCACTTCATCCGTGAAGTTCTTGGACCAGTTTCCCATCACCGAAATGCCATCGATTGCCGAGGTAAGCGTACCGACGGTAGCAGTCGCTGCGGCTTTGGAATTCGTTGCGATCCAGTCGGTCGTTTCCTGCGCCGATGCCCCCAGATTCTGCGATTTCTGCGACACCCAATCGGTCGCGTCATAAGCTGCGTTCGCCATGAAACTCGTCCGCGCGCTCAGCCAGTCATATGCATTCCGGCTTGCCAAGGCGACATCGCTGGAACGCGCAGCGATCCAGCCGCCGGTATATTGCGCCGATGAGACGATCGCATCCCGTCCCCAATCGATCCAGGCGATTGCCTGCCCGGAGAGATCCGAAGCAGGCTCGGGCGCCCGCTGATGCAGGAATTGCCCGATCACGTCCATATTATTGTCGATCGCCATTTCGTAGGGGTCGGACGCCGGTGGCCTGATCATCTCAAGCGCTGCTGCGGACAGAATGAAATCTTCGCCTCCCGAGAATGCGGACTCCGGGGATGCCGAGATGATACTCACCCCATTCGGCAGCGGTTTGTGAGGCTCTGCCTGCGCGATGATGGGAACACAGGCAAATGCTGCGGCTAGAAAGGCGGCTTTCGCGGGATGGTATGAAATCATGAAAGTCTCTCTCA